>WGBL01000139.1 GCA_015494375.1 Hyphomicrobiales bacterium
GGTAGCAAATCTGCGCTTTGCGGGCGCGCAAGGCGACGCGATGGCCGCACGGACAAGGGCCTGGGCCGCGGGCGCAACCGAGTGTGGTGCGCTCTGAGCTGATGGGCTGGCTAGCGATCCCCGCCGATCTTGGGCCGCCTTGGCCGCACATGTGAGGACGCACGCGGGAAGTGTGGGCGCTCGACTTGCGTGGTCCAGACGCCCAGAGGTTGTGCGGCCGAGAGACTCTAAGCTTCCGGGCGAGTTCACAGAAACCGGGTGCGTGGCCAACCGCAAACTGCCCGCGCAATCGCGGTCAGTTGCGATAGTCCTGAATGCGCGTCGCCCTGAGCCCCGGCAGGCCGTGGCGGTCGATCGAGCGTTGCCAGCTCAGGAACTCGTCAACCGTGAGCTTGTAGCGCTCGCAGGCATCTGCAAGGCTCAGCAACCCGCCACGGACGGCGGCCACCACCTCCGCCTTGCGGCGAATGACCCAGCGCTTGGTATTGGGTGAGGGAAGATCGGAGATAGTCAGCGGGCTCCCATCGGGCCCAATGACATAACGCACGCGCGCCCTGTAAGTTTTTTCGGCCATGGTACTCTTGACTAATCGTGACCAGTGTTTAGGGGTTGAGACTACTTCATTTGGCTTAAGAACCGCCTAAGAGGCAGGGTAAACAGCCATTCAAGCTTTGCCTCCTTTCAATGGTTTCGGAATAAACAATCTTTCATGCTGCAAGGACAATCATCGCCGTTACGGCGATTGCCTTACTTGGCGCAAGACTTGCGCGGTCTGACAACACATGCGCAGCCTGAGAAGAGACGCGCATGGTGCTGCGCAGTTGCCAATTAGCGCCAGCTCCCCACCACCAAGGCGCGTTGGCGATTGGCGATTCCTGCGGGCCTTCTTGGGAGTGGATTGTGGGGTGTTTGGTTGCGTATTGGGCTTTATTCGGTGTTTCGAGGTCGGTCGCCCTCAACTATCCTTTTGCGCTTGCCCAGCCCTTTTACGCCTGCCTGGTATCTGGTTCTTGCGGCGCCTTTCGAGCTTCGTGCGATGCTCTGAAACGTTTGGCGCGCTCATTGCACTCCATCAGGCCCGACACTGATGCAATGACGCGCTTTCCTTTTCTCGATCGCTCTTTCTGGGAGCAAACACTCCCCATGTGACACCAGATGATCAAGCCCTCCACTCCATACGCAAACGTTCGCAACCATCGCCCAAAGGCGCTCTATTGCATGCGTTTATCGCAAATCTATTGTTGGCAATTGTTTGCGCATTGTCAATGGCTTGTGGTGAAAGTCGGTTTTTCCAAAGGGCACTGACCTGCAGCCTTGCGCGGTCTCACTGCTGGATGCAGCATGGCGCGCAACTGGGGCCTGGCATGGCGCGCATAGCGCCCGGTCGAACAATGCGGTTGGCATGCATGCCCGGCCGACCTACTATTGGGTTTGATCTCAAAACCGCCGAGGAGAGCCGGGAGAGGCGCTGGCGGAGACCCTCGAGCGGGCACCGCTGCAGACGGCTTGAAGCGCCCATGAGGGGTGCGAGCGGCCCTCGCAGATTTCAACAACAACAACCACGATCAGCCGCAATGTCGGACGTATTGAACAGCTTGCACCTTCCGGGCGCGCCCGGTGAGTGTCGTGTGGTGGTGGCCATGTCGGGTGGCGTCGATTCTTCGGTCGTGGCGGCGCTCCTCAAGCGGGAAGGCTACGACGTCATCGGCATCACGCTCCAGCTCTATGATCATGGCGCGGCGGTCGGCAAGGCGGGCGCCTGCTGTGCGGGGCAAGACATTCACGACGCCCGCGGGGTGGCGGCGCGGCTCGGCATTCCCCATTATGTGCTCGACTATGAGGCGCGGTTCGCGGACGGTGTCATCGAGGCCTTTGCCGACAGCTATCTGGCGGGCGAGACACCGGTGCCGTGCGTGACCTGCAACCAGCTTATCAAGTTTCACGATTTGCTCGACGCGGCGCGTGAATTGGGCGCCCAGGCGCTTGCCACCGGCCATTATGTTGCAAGCCGGCCTGATGGCGCGCGTGGCACACATGGCACCCATGGCGGAGCCCATGGCAGTGGCTGGCGGCTCTATCGGGCGCGCGATGAGGCCCGTGATCAAAGCTATTTCCTTTTCGCCACCACGCGGGCGCAGCTTGCGTTTCTGCGCTTTCCGCTCGGTGAGATGACCAAGGACGAGGTGCGCGCGCTGGCTCGCGAGTTCGATTTGCCAATTGCCGAAAAGCGCGACAGTCAGGATATCTGCTTTGTGCCCACCGGGCGCTATTCGGGGCTTATCGAGCGCTTGCGGCCCGGGGCCTCTGAGCCGGGCGAGATTGTCCATATCGATGGCCGCGTGCTTGGCCGGCATAACGGGATCATCCATTACACGATCGGCCAGCGCCGGGGCCTCGGGGTCGCCACCGGAGAGCCCTTGTTTGTCGTGCAACTCGATGGCGCACGGCGGCGGGTGGTGGTGGGCCCGCGCGAGGCGCTCAGGGTGCATTGGTTGCGCCTGCGTGAGGTGAACTGGCTGGGCGACGAGGAGCTCGAGGGCGGAGGTGCGTCGGCCATGTGTGGCAAGCCGTCGGGGGGAGCGCGCGCTCTTGA
>WGBL01000140.1 GCA_015494375.1 Hyphomicrobiales bacterium
AGTTGGAGGAAAGCCGCGCCACCCCGACGACAAAGCCGAGCATCGTGGCCAGCACAATGCCGATGCTCGAGACGAGAATGGTGTTGAGGAGGCCGACAACGAAGGTGCGGCCATAGGTCGACTCCTCGGAGTAAGGAATAAGCGACTGAATGATGCCGAAACCGGCGGTCTGGTCGAGAAAACCGAAGCCGGTGGCGATGTTCTGACGCTCAAGGCTGGCGGCGGTGTTCGTCACCACCACATAGCCAAGCCAGACCACAATCGCCAGGAGCAGCACTTGGGCGAAGATGGCGCGTACAGTCGGGTTGTAAAAGAACGAGGCCTTGGCCTGCTCGCTTCCGCTTGCGTGAGCAGGCCCGCGCTCAGCTTCTACCGCCATCGGTCCTCCCATGCCTTTGTTCTTGGACGAGCCCAGCCGAGGCCATCAAGCTCGCTCGCCCTCGCTGGCCGCGGGTCCCTAGCCAGACCGCCAACCGGCTCAGCAATCCCCAATGCATATCGATCATCATTGATGATCATGATTGCCCGAAACGCAAGCCCCAACTCGCGATCAGGCCGCAAAAAAGCCCAAATGGTCAACGCCACCGCCGAATCACAATCTGACGCCCTCCCCAAAGTGGAATATGAAGCTCTCTGCGGCCCCAAGGACCTTCGACCTTCCAGCGCTCGGCAAGGTTCTGAAGCTCACGATAGATGTTTTCCGGATTAGGGTTCTCGCTTTCTTGGCGCACCCGCTCGACAAACGGTCGGATCTTTTTCCAGTCCGTCATGAATGATCCGTAGTACCAGCGTCGATAAATGGCCTCATCATAAATGCCTTCACGTATTCCAATGCAAATAAGTTCATAGTTATTCAAAACAGAGCGAATATGGTGAAGCTCTGTACAGCAATTTTCATAGTCTCTTCTCTCCTCATCGGTCAATCGATCGTTCCATTCTCCACTTCTCATAAGATGTTTGCGCTCTTCTACCTTCTCTTTAAGGCGGCGCAACCTGTCCTGATCGTCAATTAGTTGATTGAAGATGTCTCGAGCCGCAATATAGTCCTTGTCCCAAAGGTTGCGCATCAGCATGTCTATCGTCGCGCGTCGGCGGGCAATGGACTTTTGGGTCCTGATTGCCCAATAAGAAAACACTGCAGCGAACGTAGTCGAAATAAGGATTGCTTTCGACGTTTCCAATCCTGATAATGAATCCCAAAGTTCCCGCAACCACCCTAAAAGGGTTCCGAGTTGACTATCAATCCAAGAAAACACGATACCCCCCAACAAGCAAAAAGGCGACCCAAGGGCCGCCCTTTATACTTGGACTTTTTTCGTTTTAGGTCAATGGCCGCCCCAGCCTTCGTGGAGGCAAGCCCTCGACCAAACGGTGTGGTCAAAGAACCTCATGGTTTGCTCCTCCTAAAGTCGAGGCTTGACAAGACAGCCATCCCCGGCAGAACCGGGCCATTCTCCCAGCTAGCAAGTCTACCCTGGCACAACCAATGTGTGCACGCCAAGGCAGGAACCTGCGACTCAGCCTCGAATATCGGTGGGGATTGTGGCAATTGCAACCCCTTCTAAACCTTCGAGCTTTCCAAATGAAAGTTAGCGAAAGGTGTGTATAGAGAGAAAGGTCGCGGAGGAGAAATTCTTCCTTCGCGACCTTTTTGCCACAATCTACCGAATCGGTGGGGCGTATTGGATGCCGCCCTTCGACCAGAGCGCATTGACGCCACGCTCGAGCTTCAAGGGCGTATTCGGGCCGACATTGCGCTCGTACACCTCGCCGTAGTTGCCCACCATGGTGATGATGTTATAGGCCCAGTCCTTGCCGACGCCGATCTTGGAGCCGAAATCGCCCTCAACCCCCAGCAGGCGACGGATGGCGGGGTCCTTCGAGTTGGCCTTAAGCTCGGCGGCATTCTTCGAGGTCACGCCGAGCTCCTCGGCGTTTACCATCGCAAAGTGGGTCCACTTCACGAGGTTGAACCACTGGTCGTCGCCCTGACGCACCACAGGCCCGAGCGGCTCTTTCGAGATGATTTCGGGCAGGACGATGTGGTCATCGGGTTTCGACAGCTTGAGGCGCTGGGCGGCAAGGCCCGAGCGGTCCGTCGTATAGACATCACAGCGGCCCGCGTCATAGGCGGCGACAACCTCGTCGGCCTTCTCGAAGGCCACCACTTTGTACTCCATGTTGTTGGCGCGGAAGAAGTCGGCAACATTGAGCTCGGTCGTCGTGCCGGTGTTGGTGCAAACGGCGGCGCCGGAAAGCTCCAGTGCGCTCTTGACGCCGAGCTTCTTGGGCACCATGAAACCCTGGCCGTCGTAATAGTTGACACCGGCAAAGTTGAGGCCAAGGGCGGTGTCGCGGGTCATGGTCCAGGTGGTGTTGCGCGAGAGCACATCCACTTCGCCCGATTGCAGCGCCGTGAAGCGCTCCTTGGCCGAGAGCGGCGTGAACTTGACCTTCGAGGGATCGCCGAAAATGGCAGCGGCGATCGCCCGGCAGAGATCGACATCAAGGCCCGTCCAGTTGCCCTTGTCGTCGGTATTGGAGAAGCCGGGCAGGCCCTGGCTCACGCCACATCTGACATGGCCTCTGGCCTTGGTCTCATCAAGCGTTCCGGCCATAGCGGTTGTTACGAGGCCACTGGCGATGGCGGCGCCAAGCGCTGCTTTGACAAGAAATCTCATCAATTTCCTCCGTTGTTTTCGATCGCTCGATCGCAGGATGATTTCGTCGTAGGTGGTTTTAGTAGGTCGCTCATAGAATGTGCCGAACCGCTTTGTGCGCCCGGGCAAATGGCATCCCAGACGTTGACCCTTGCGAGCCGGCCCGGGAGCCTCGCAAGGCATCGCCAATGCCTGGGGCTTTGCCGGCGAGGCTCCCTGTGTTCGTATAGCCCACGGCCCATCGGCAGTAAATGCTTCGCGCCCAAGAAAACCATTAACCCGCACCGTTTGTCTGCGCATGATCCAGGCTTGGCCCAAGCTAGCCGCGGCGTATTCATGGAAGCTCGATAAAGACTTTTGAGTGCTCGTCACCTCGCACCAAAGCGACGCACCAGGAGCACGGTGGCGCCGGCCCCTTTGCCCGCGCGCGCCAATTCCTCAAGGCCGCAGCGGCGATAGAAGCCAACATTGCGGGATTGGGCGGCGGTGACCACATGAAAGCCCGCAAGCCCCGCACACCGGCATGCGTGCGCGAAGGCGGCAACGAGCTTCGATCCGACACCACGCCCCCGCGCCTCCGCCGTAACGTTGATATGAAAATGTGCCGGATAGCGCGCTGTGATGGCGCCGAACGAGGGCGCAATCGCCTGCTCGGCAAAGCGGGGATCGCTGAGCGGATCCGAGAAGGCGCCCGCCAGATATCCGGTCAGCCGAGTTCGGCCGTCGATGGCAACAAAGAATGTCTCGGCGAACTGCTCCTCGTAGAGCCCGAGCCAGCGATGGCGAAAACGCTGCCGCTCGCGCGCGCTCGCAAATGTCTTGGTTCGGCTCGCCTCGAAGAAGATGGCATCGATTTGAGCCGCCAGGGCGGCCTTGTCGTCATCTGTGCAATCAGATGTGCAGTCGGACCAGCGCACGATTGCGACGTCTGCGGTCGGTGGGCGCGCGTGCGGCACTTGCTCCGGCGGGTGCCCCAAAGGGGGCCGGTCGGGGCGCGGGGCATGGTCATTGGCTTGGCTCATTGCGGTGTCTCACGCGCCATCTCGGGGCGCACCCACCAGGTGTCGAGCTGGTAGCCATAAAGCGAGGTCTTTTCGGGATGCGCCAGATGCGACCAGTAGGCGAGCCAGAGCTTCGGCAAGTGAAAGAGCGGGATGACATAGTCGCCCGAGAGCAAGACCCGGTCGAGCGCCCGGACGGCATCGACGAACTCGGGCCGTGTGCGGGCCTTGAGAAGCGCCGCAATCATGGCATCGGCCGCCGGGTTCTTGACCCCGGCATAGTTGAATGTGCCCTCCGTGTCGGCCGCCTTGGCGCTCCAGCGGAAGGTTTGCTCATTGCCGGGCGAAAGCGAGGCGGGCCAGCGGAACTGGATCATGTCGAAATCGAATGTCTTGGCACGGCGGAAATAGATGGCCGAATCAACCTGGCGGATGCGCATGGTGATGCCGGCGCGCCTGAGCGCCCGGGCGAATGAGAGCAACAGGCGCTCTTGTGAGCGGGTGACGGCGAGCACCTCGAAGATGAACGGTTTGCCCGTCCTCTTGTCGACGAGTTGCCGCCCCCTGAGCTCATAGCCCGCCTCGCCAAGCAGCCTCAGAGCCTCGCGCAAGCCCTTGCGGTTGCGGCCGCTGCCATCGGTCTTTGGAAAAGCGTGGGTGCCGGCCATGATCTCGGGCTTGACGGCTTGCCTGTAGGGCGCAAGCAGGCGCCGCTCACCGGCGCTTGCGGGCCGGCCGTGGGACGAGAGCTCGGAGCGGTCAAAATAGCTCTGGGTGCGAACATAAAGCCCGTAATAGAGATTCTTGTTGATCCATTCGAAGTCGAAAAGGCGAATGAGCGCCTGGCGCACCCGCCGATCGCGAAAGACCTTGCGCCGCGTATTGAAGACAAGCGCCGACATACCCGACGGCAGGCCGATGGGAAACTCGCCCTTGATCACGCGGCCGTCTTTGGCCGCCGGGTAATCATAAGCCTCGGCCCATTTTGCCGGGTCGCTCTCGCCACGGGCATCGATGAGGCCTTTCTTGAAAGCCTCGAAAAGGGCATTGGTGTCGCGATAGTAGTCGAAGACGATCTCATCAAAATTAAAGCGCCCCCGCGCACCGGGCAGATCCCGCGCCCAATAGTCGGGATTGCGCCGGTATGTGATGGAGTTGCCCAGGTCCACCTTGGCGACGACATAGGGGCCGCTGCCGACGGGATGGCGGTTGGTGTCGCTCTCGAACGTCTCGGCGTTGTAGATATGCCTGGGCACGATGGGCATGAGGCCGAGGATGAGCGCCATCTCGCGGTCACCCGATTTGTCGAAGGTGAACTTGACCGTGCGCTCTCCAATCTTCTCCACCTTGGCGACCTTGGCATAATAGAAGCGGTGGTTGGGCCGACCATGGTCGCGCAACAAGGCATGAGAGAAGATGACATCATCGACGGTGATGGGGCGACCGTCTGAAAAGCGCGCCTTGGGGTTCAGCGTGAAGGCGATCCAGCTGCGATCCTCGGGCACCTCGACAGACTGGGCGATATGGGCGTAAAGCGAGAAGGGCTCATCGAGCGCCCGCACGAGCAGGCTTTCGAAGACATAGCCCCTGAGGCCGGCCGCCGGCACGCCGCGCACGATGAGCGGATTGAGGCTGTCGAACGAGCCATTGACGCCGAGCCTGAGGCGGCCGCCCTTGGGCGCCTTGGGGTTGACGTAGTCGAAATGCCGAAAGTCGGGGCCATACTTGAGGTTGCCGTGCATGGCGATGCCATGGGTTGGCTTGACCGGTGTGGCGGCCCTGGCGGGGGGCGTGATCCCCCAACAGATCAGAGCGATCAGCAAGACCCCCGCTCGCAAAGCGCCGGTGAGCAGAGCACCCCCCAGGAGAGCAACCCGCAGCAAAGCACCTTGCAATGCAGCAGTTGTCAGGCAATGCACGCACCGGCCGCCCTCGGCCACGGCATCGCGCCGCAGCACGCTGAGCATCGCTCGATATGCGCTGTTTCGCGGGCCGGTGCGAGGCGGCGTGGACCGTCTTGTCTGGGGCCCTATTGTCGCGGCCCTGTTTGCCGGGGGCCACTCTGTCGGGCGCCACTCTTTCGAGGGCCATCTCCATCTCGCCGGGGGCCACCTTCTCGGGGCCTCTTTCGCCAGTCGTTGCATTCGTCTTCTCTGCTCCCTGACGGCTGCCTCGTTCGTGTCTTTTGCTTGAAAGCGGTTCCTGGTTGCTGGTTGAATGGGGGCTTCGCACCGCGAAACGCAAGATTTTTCTTATCCTGCTTATCTTGCCGTCTGACGAGGCGAGCGTGGCAGGGCGGCGCGGGCCTGGTATCAACCAAAACCACCCGCGCAGTCTCGCGTGCGATCTGGTCGCCAAGATGGCCGCTCGAGTGCTGCGAGCAGAGCCTTTCTCACCGCTCAAAAGCCTTCCTCACCGCTCAAAAGCCAACCTCAACGGCTCACAAGTCTTTCACCTTGAGGCTCGCCAAATCCCGGGCGTGGCCCTAAAGTCACGGCCAAGGCCGGTTTGTTCCCCAACCGTCCCGGCGCCACCACTCGGCCACGCGAATGCCGCAATTCGCGTTAATCAGGCCGGCGATCGCGAAGGCGGCCGTCGTCGACAAAGCAGTCACAGCGGGGCGACCATCATTCGAGGCATGCATCACCGAGCCGATATTTGGATGCTCAATTGGAGCGATCTCATTTGCGGCGGCATCAGTACGGCGGCATTATGCGGGCTTGTCTGAGCAGGGGTGGTTTCGCTCATTTGTCGCCGTATGAGCGGGGACGAGTGGGGACGAGTGGGGACAAGAAAGGTTGGAATGTGATGTTTTATTTTCTTGATGGATGTGCACAAAACAGGCGTGGACAAGACGGCAACAGCCGGGCCGACCGTTTGGCCTCTTGGCTTGCGGCACTGCTGGTTGGCACGGGCGTTGCCGGCATTGGGGCCCTCGGCTCCCAGGCGCTGGCTCAGGAGAAAAAGCCGGCAGCGCAAAAACAGAGCGCGTGGGTGAAAATTTGCGACACGGTGCAAATCGCCAAAGAGCAGAAGAAGAAGATCTGCATCACACACCACGAGCGGCTCGACGGCAATACGGGCATGGTGCTGGTCTCAGCCGGCATACGCAATGTCGAGGGGGCAAAGTCCGAACGCTTTCTGGTGATGGTCCCGCTCGGCATGGCCTTGCCGCCGGGCATCCAGGTGAGGATCGACGACGACAAAGAGCCCATCAAGCTGCGCTATACGTTGTGCCATGTCGGCGGTTGCACGGCCGAGACGGATGCAACACCCGAGCTCATCAAAAAGCTGCAACAAGGCAAGCAGATGCTCGTGGCCGCCATCAATGCCGCGGGCAAACCCATTGGTTTTCCCGTCCCGCTCAATGGCTTTACCGCCGCATACAAGGGCAAGCCGGTCGACAGCAAGAAATACGCCAATGCCCGCCGCCAATTGCTGATGGCCATTCGCAAGCGCCAGATCGCGCGCGCCAAGGCACTCGCCGAGCAACGCAAGAAGCAGCAGGAAAGCCAGAAAAAGAAGAAAAAATAAAATTGCTCGCGCATTGCGACGGGCTCGGTTTGAAGCGTGTCGCCATTTTGTCGGTCCTCGACTTGCCTGATCCGCCGGGCCAGCAGACGGCACGCCAATTGGCGGCTGGGCGCCCTCACGGGAGCGCACTCACGGAGGCGCACTCATGCGGGCGCACTCGCGGAGACGCACTCCTGGAGGAATGCTCAGGGATGCGCACGGGCAAACGCGCGGCCTGGATATCGGGCGTCCAATGGGCTGCGCAACGCCGGGCTATGCGTGTTGTCGTCAGTTGTCGTCGGGCAGGGCGATCTCGCGCGTCCCGAGAGCGTCGGCCAGGCGCGCCTTGGCGCTCCCCGGGGCAAGCGGCTTCTGCTGGCTCTCGTGAGGGGCCCAGCCGGTCATCGTGATGATCTCGAAGGTCGCCCGCACGCGCCCTGCGCTTGAGCGATAGCGGCTTTCATAGATGGCAGAGGCCCGGGCGAGCACGCGGCGCCGCAAGGGGCGGCGGCTGCGCTCATAGAGCACATTCGTAAGCCCCGCGGCCCGCAGCTCCGCCATGAGCGCCAGGGGCGAGGCATACTCGACACGAACGACATCGCGATCGACAACCGGCAAGGCAAAGCCCGCGCGCTGCAAGAGGCCGCCGAGCGCGCGCACATCTGCAAAGGGGCCCACACGGGGGCTTGCGCCGCCGGTCTCAGCGAACTCGGCCTCGAGAAGCGCCTCGCGCAACTCCGAGAGCGTCTCACCGCCAAAGACCGCCCCAAGAAAAAGGCCGTCGGGTTTGAGCGCCCGGCGAATCTGGACGAGTGTGCCCACGAGATCATTCACGCTGGCGAGCGCAAGCCCCGAGACGACGAGATCGAGCACCCCGTCGGCAAAGGGCAGCGCCTCCTCGTCGGCGACGATAGCGGGCCCAGGCAGACGCCGCGCCAGCTCCAACACTCCATCGCAACTGATCACGCAGCCGACACTCGCAAGCCCTGCAACAGCGGCCCCGATACGCCCAGTGCCGGCGCCGAGGTCAAGCGCGAGGGGGAAGGTGCGATTGATGGCCTCGAGACGTTCGGCAAAGTCCTTGGCGATCCGCTCGGCAAGAAAGTCATGGTCGGCCATGGCGCAGGCGACGCGCCGACGGCGGCGGGCAAGGAGCGCGCGATCGAATATCTCAACGGGTGAGCTCATGGATTCTCATAAATTGATGCTCACACATTCTCACACTGCTCAGGCTTGCTGCTCCCAAAGGCTCATTCCCGCAGCGCCACTCCTTCGCGCAGCGCCACTCCGCGGCGTTCATCGCCTCCCGTGGCTCCCATCATAGAGCGGGCACCGAGCGAGCACCATTCTCGCGCGAGCCCGAGTATACGGCGGCTTCGTCTATACAGCGACTTCGTCTTCGCGCTGCACCAAGACCAGAGGGCGCGCAACCGCTACCCGAGCCGCGCAGCGGGCAAAGCACCGTGGAAAGGAGCCGAAGCCACGCTCTCAATCCCTCAATCCGCTCCTTCCTTTCGGATATGCAGAGCGTTGCCCGGACGGCCAACACGAAGCGCATAAGACGCGCAAAAAAACACCAAAAAGGGGCGGGCTCGCCGTGGCCACAACCACTTGTTGCAAGCATTAATTCTCCAGTCATAACTTAATCGAAAAAGCCGCATTTTTTGCTCCATTTCGGTGCTTCTGGAAACATCCCATTAAGCTCTTTGGGAGCAGAATTGGCCCCGTCGAGAGCAAGTTGTGGCAGGGCAGATCGTTTAACAATGTGGATCGATAGCGATACTTTGATCACTGTTGCGAGCGGTGGCTGGGCGCTGGCATCCGAGCGCACCGATTTGGAGCGCATCAAGCGCATCAATTGCGACGCGTCAGCCGCATGCACGACCAACCCTCTTGCCATGGGCAGCGGCGAGCGCGTGGAGACCGTCAAGCGCACAGAGCTCGGCGCACATGCGATCGGTCTGGCGCAGGCGTCGGGCGTTGCTCCCTTGATTGTCATGTTTTCCGGCCTTGCTGATGGGGCCCCGGAGAAATCACGACACGAGGAGAATAAAGACGGCGCGAATTCGGGCTCTGATCAACAAAGCTCCGGGAGGCGCTTCGCCAAAGGGAGACGAAAATCACGCCGCCAGCCGCTCATCGCCTCGAGCATGCGCCGGCGCCCAAAGGGCAAGTGCGGCGGACGGCAGAAGGGCACGCAGCTTGTCCATGCCGCGCGCCCTGGCAAGGGCAAAGCGCGGGCTCGGGTGCGCTCTGGAATTCCGCGCAAGCGGGCAGCCGCCGTCGGCGGGCGCGCTGCAGCGCTGCAGCATCGCCCGAAGCCGCAGCCATCGTCCCGCCGAGCCAAGCTGGTGGTGCGGCGTGTTGTCTGGCTGAGCGAGCGGGAAGCTGCGCGCCCACCCGCACGAAAGGCGGCTTATCGGGCAACCTTGTGCTCGCTCGAGCGCACCGCACCGCCGCGGCCTCCAGTCGTCGCGCCCGTGCTCATGGCCATATGCCGCGCGGGCAATGCCGCGCGTTCCCTCTCAAGCAACCCTAAGGCGCTCTCCGAGCCTCACGCTTATGCCGGCTAGCGCGGCGCGGCTTCAGATGGATTCGTGATCGAACGGTGGGGTTCAATTGATGGGGCTCAATTGAACCCTGTGGAGCAAAAAGCGCTTGCGGCTCTCATTCAAACGGCCGAGGCCTTGGCGCGGTGGGCCTTGATGAACTTCTTCACCACCCGGTCCCGTTTGAGCCGCGAGAGATAGTCGATAAAGAGCTTGCCATCGAGATGGTCGATCTCGTGCTGGACGACCGTTGCCATGAGGCCTGAGCAGAGCTGCTCCACCACGCGGCCCTTGCGATCGATATAGCGCACACGGACCTCGGCGGGGCGCGCGATCTCGGCATAGACCTCGGGGATCGACAGACAGCCTTCCTCGTGGCTGCGCATCGTCTCGGAGCGCCACAGGACCTCGGGATTGATCATGGCCTGGGGCGCGGGCGCCTCGCCCTTTTCCCTGTCGGCGACATCGAACACCAGGACCCGCCGCGGCACCGCCACCTGCACCCCCGCCAGCCCGAGCCCAGGCGCCGCATACATGGTCTCCAGCATGTCGTCGATGAGCCGATTGATCTCGTCATCAACGCGCTCGACCGCTGCGCTCGGCTTGCGCAAGAGCGGATCGGGCAAGGTTATGATCTCACGCTTGGCCATTGCTGGCTTCTTCCTCGTTGGAACTCGTCGGGATTGCTGGGATCGCTCCATACAGCCTACAGCATGGCGATATGCTGGCGATGTGCTGCATACAAGACATGTCGCGGCACGCCATATCGTAGAATTGCATTAGGCGTATGTACAAATAAGGCTAAGGAAAACGTGTGCGCTACGAACCAGAGGCAAGCGCGCGCAGGCGGGCGGCAATAGCGCTCCTCTGGCGCCCCTTTCCTGACCCTTTCTTCTCCTTTTTCTTGCCTTGCTTTTGCATTCCCCGTTTGTGTGGTCCGCGCTTGCGCATGGGCCGCCCGGATGCCGGCGCGTGCTCCCAGCCCTCCTCGCCGATGAGCGGCACAAACCGTACGCCACCGAGCGCCTCCCTCTCTAGCCGCCCGTCCTTGTGACGCCACAAGCGGATGAGCTCTTGGGTGGTGCGCCCACCGCCCACCGGGATCACCAGGCGCCCCCCCTGAGAGAGCTGGTCGATGAGCGGCTGTGGGACATCGGGCCCACCCGCCGTCACGACAATGGCATCGAACGGGGCCTTTTCCGCAAGCCCCAGTGTGCCGTCGCGGCAATAGACGCTCACATTGTCATAGCCCAGGCGCTGCAACGTTTTCTCCGCCTGCTCGCAAAGCGCCGGCAGGCGCTCGATGGTGTGAACCTCGCCCGCAATCTCGGCAAGCACCGCGGCGCTGTAGCCCGAGCCGGTGCCCACCTCGAGGACCCGCTCGCCGCCCTTAAGCAACAGCGCCTCGATCATGTAGGCAACGATATAGGGCTGCGAGATCGTCTGCCCCTCGCCGATGGGCAACGGGCCGTCCTCATAGGCAAGGTGGCCGAGATAAAGCGGCACGAACCGCTCGCGCGGCACCTTGGCCATCGCCGCAAGCACCCGCTTGTCACGTATGCCGCGCGCCGCCAGTTGCTGCTCCACCATGCGCTGGCGCGCCGCCTCAAATCCCATCGCTCTTAACCGACCATCGTTTGCATCGTGGCAGCATCTGCCGCCGCCGCCGGCTCCGCCCGGCCCATATGGCCTCCACTGCCGCGCCCCTCGCTGCCATGTGCCATCCCGCCGCCGGCACAACCCGCCACCACATGGCGTCTGCCGCCGCCCGCGTCTCCCATCAGGCGGGCGCGACCTCATCGAGTATGCATTTCTCGAGCACCCGCCCCTCCTCGTCGAGATCATAGAGGATCGGCACGCCCGTCGCGAGCTCGAGTTGCGTCACTTGTTCCTTGTCAAGGTTGTCGAGCCGCATGATCAGTGCCCGCAGCGAATTGCCGTGGGCCGAGACGAGCACCCGCTTGCCGGCCAGCACCTCGGGCAGAATGCGCGTTTCCCAAAAGGGCAGCACCCGCGCCGCAGTATCGGCCAGGCTTTCGCCGCCCGGAGGCCGCGTGTCATAGGAGCGGCGCCAGAGATGCACCTGCTCCGCGCCCCAGCGGCGCCGGGCGTCGTCCTTGTTGAGGCCGACGAGATCGCCATAGTCGCGCTCATTGAGCGCCGGATCGGCGATTGTCTCAAGCCCCTCCTGGCCAAGCTCGGCAAGGATCAGCTCGAGCGTCCGCTGCGCCCGCTTGAGTGCGCTCGTGAAGGCGAGATCGAATGCAATCCCCGCACGCCGCAGCCGGGCCCCCGCGGCACGCGCCTCCGCCTCGCCGCGCTCGGTCAGCCCCACGTCCTTCCAGCCGGTAAAGAGGTTTTTTTCGTTCCAGACGCTCTGGCCGTGCCGCACCAGAACCAGCAGATTGGCCATGCCTACTCCTTGCCTTGTGGCTTGCGCTTGCTCAGGCCTCACGCTCGGGTTTCTCAGCGGCCGCCGTCCGCCGCACTGCTCGGGCTACTTAAATGACTGCCGTCCGTGGTCCGCCACCCCCTCGTTCAGCCCCAGCACATCGGCCATAGCATAAAGGCCGGGCTTACGCCTACGCGCCCAGAGCGCGGCCTTGACCGCCCCACGGGCGAAGATGGCGCGATCGCCGGCACGATGGGTGAGCTCGATGCGCTCGCCGGGGCCGGCGAAGATGACGCTGTGCTCGCCCACCACATCCCCGCCCCGCAGCGTGGCAAAGCCGATGGCGCCATCGGGGCGCGGGCCGGTGTGGCCATCGCGCGCACGGATGGCGTGCTCATCAAGGGCGATGCCGCGCCCGGCCGCCACCGCCTCGCCCAACATCAAGGCCGTGCCCGAGGGGGCATCGACCTTGTGGCGGTGGTGCATTTCGACGATCTCGATGTCGAACTCGAGCCCGAGCGCCCGCGCGACACGCTCGGCGAGCGAGACGAGCAAATTGACGCCAAGGCTCATATTGCCGGCCTTGACGATGCTCGCGTGGCGGGCGGCGGCCGCGATCTTTGCCTCGTCCTCGGCGCTGAGCCCCGTGGTGCCGATGACATGGACGATGCGGGCCTGGGCGGCGAGCGCGGCAAATGCAACGGTAGCGGCGGGGGTGGTGAAGTCGAGGATGCCATCGACCTCGGTCATGAGTGTGAGCGGGTCGTCGCTGATCGTGACTCCAAGCGGGCCGAGCCCCGCCACCTCGCCAATGTCGCGACCGAGTGCCGCTGAGCCCGGCCGCTCGGTGCCGCCGGCGATGGCCGCGCCCTCAGCCTCGGCAATGGCGCGCACAAGGGCCCGGCCCATCCGGCCCGCCGCGCCCATGACCGCAAGCTTCATCTCACGGTTCTCTGAGTTACCTGCCCCACTCTCAGCGCTTGCGCCCATGGCTTTCTTCCTCTCAGCTCACGGGCGCGGGTATAGCACGCCTTGGGGCGGCGTAAACATTGACTTTGAACAGGTGTCAGGTGGTCAGGTGTCACGTACCAGACCCAGGTGCCAGGTGCCAGGTGTCAGAGGACAGAGGGCATCTGGCATCTGACTTCTGACCCGCCGCCCGTCCCTGAGAGGGGGGCGCCAGGACAAAAAGGCTGATGCGGGGCAGCGGTGGGTCGGTGGGCAATGGGGCATCTTGGAGGCATCCGCGAGCTGTACAGGGTTTTGCAAACGCCGCCCCGCAGAGGGAAGATGCTGCCGGGATGCTCAGAGGCCGAAGGTGGCAAGCCAGGCCTCGGGCAGGCGGGCAAAGCGTTGCCTGATCGCCTCGGCCATGGGGCGATAGCGGGCCGCGAGATGGCGCCGAAGCGGCGCCGGCATGCCTGCCCTTTGCGAGGGATTGAAGCGGCGCGCGGGCGCTGCCGGGCGCCAGTCGGGATTGGCGCCGATAAAGGCCAGAATACGCGCCAGCGCCTTGGACCGGTCGATGTGGACATCCTCGTAAAAGAGCACCAACGTCTGCTCGGGTGCAAAACTGGCATCGAGGTCCGCAAGCGTCTGGCCGTAGTCGCCGAGCGCCAGGAAGCGGGGGCTCTCGACGAGCGCGGTGAGCGCCGCCATATCCATCTCGCGGACGTCGCGGCGTTGGCGGCGGCAATGGTGCAGCACTTGCGACCAGGCGCGACTCACCGGGTCGCGCATAATGAAGATGAGCTTTACGTCCGGCGCCAGCCGCTTGAGGTGGGAGAACCCCGCCGCGCCGATGATGGCATATTCGGGCGTTGCCTCCATGGCAAAGCGCCGCGAAAGGCGGTCGCAAAAGAGCGAGCGATACCAGTCGTCATCGATGGGGCTTGCCATATAGCGCCCATACCAGGGAATGAGCGGGCGCCAGTGGCCGAAACGATGGGGCTGGGTCAAAAGCTTTTGCCAGAACTTGCGGCGGCGCGAACGGCGACGGTCGTCGGCGAGATGATTGCTCAGGCCTTGCAGGTGATCGAAATAGTGCAGCTCCTTGACCGGCGTGACAAAGATTTCCGGGTGCTCGGCCAGGAGCCGGGCGAGCCAGGTGGTACCGGCCTTCTGGGCGCCGATACAAACGACCAGGTCCTCGATAATTGGTGACTGGCCCATGACTGTCATTGCCATCAACTTGCGCCCCGGAGCAGAGGAGGCCTGGGAGCAGCCGCAAACTGCCCGAGAAGGCTCGCGACTATGGCGCGTGAGAATACCATGGAATCAGTTGTTGCCGCTGGGTCACAGCTCGGCGTATTAGACGATCGCCCGGCCTTGGGGTCTTGCGCTTGGGGCCGATGGCGGTGACTAAATTGCGCCGGCGACGGCGATGCAACCGAGCCTTGCGGCCGGGGCGCGCCTGAGCAAGGTTAACAACCACGATAACAACCACCGAGAGCAATGCGTTGGAGCGGCAAATGCGTTTGAATCCACCGACGGTCTTTGTATTTCTGATCTCCCTGGTGTTGGTTGGGCTTGCCGTGGTCAGCCAGCTCGGCATTTTTCCCATTCCCTTCAAGTTCCCAAATCAGAATTTCTGGCTGGCGGTCGTCGGCTATGTGGTGCTGATGATCGGCAATCTGGTCCGCGGCCTGTAAATATGCTGCCTCCCGCCCTGGCGCCCGCAGCGGCCAGCGCAGGAAGCAAGGGGAGCCGGGAAGCGAGGGAACCAGGGAAAAAGGGGGCCGGAAAACGAGGGAAAACAAGCGGAACAAGGGGAAGGAGAGCGGGAAACGGAGGGAGAAGGGCGTCGCATTTCCAACAGTCGCCAATTCTGTTACCCTCATAGCAATGAGAAAAGGGAGACAGTCGCGCGCGCTTGCGGCTCTTGCGGTCGTTGCGCCCCTGGTCGGTTTCACCTTGCCGGCCCCCGGCCCTCCTGCGGCCCTCCGTGCGGCCTGGGCCAACGGCGCACCGCACAAGTTCCCACAGCGTACGGACCAGCAACCCACGGACCAACCGCGCACGGATCAACAGGACACGGAAAAGGCCCCCAAGGTGCCGTGCACATGCCGCTACCGTGGCGAGAAAATCCCCCTCGGCCAAACCATATGCATGAAAACCCCAAGGGGCTATGTGCGGGCGCGCTGCGCGCTCACGCTGAATAACACCTCGTGGGAGATCAGCGACGAACCATGCTCGGTGGCACAGCTGTCGTCTCCATAGCGCCATAGATGGCAGCGAAGTCCCAGGCTGCACCAAGAATGGTGCGTTCCCGGCGCGATACGAATTGCGGGCATCCAAGGGACAGCCTTTCAAGGGGCCGCCGTTCGCATGGCGCTGCCCCTTCGGCTACTTCCGCCCTCGTCCCTCGCACACTCGCCCTTATCGCGAGTAGTACTCGATCACCAGATGGGGCTCCATCATCACCGCATAAGGGACATCGGCAAGCGCGGGAATGCGGGTGAGCTTCGCTTTGAGCTGGGCGTGGTCGACCTCGATATAGTCGGGGACATCGCGCTCGGGGGATTGGATTGCCTCGAGCACCAGACCCATGTCGCGGGACTTCTCACGCACCTCGATAACATCGCCCACCTTGCAACGATAGCTCGGAATATTGACGCGCCGCCCATTGACGCGCACATGACCGTGGTTGACGAACTGGCGGGCGGCGAAGACGGTGGGGACGAACTTGGCCCGATAGACGATCGAGTCGAGGCGCCGCTCGAGTAGGCCAATCAAATTCTCCGAGGTATCCCCCTTCATCCGCTCGGCCTCGCGGTAGATGGCCTTGAATTGTTTTTCCGTGATGTTGCCATAGACGCCCTTGAGCTTTTGCTTGGCGCGCAGCTGGACGCCATAGTCGGAGAACCGCCCGCGGCGGCGCTGGCCGTGCTCGCCGGGGCCATAGGAGCGCTTGTTGTAGGGGCTTTTGGGCCGCCCCCAGATGTTTTCGCCGAGTCGGCGGTCGATCTTGTATTTGGCGCGAATGCGCTTGGTCATGGTTCCACTCCGAATTCGAGAAAAAGCCTTCTTGCAACTTGAGCTGCACGATGCACGATGTCTGGAGGTGTCTGGCCGGTCGCCAGCCGCCCAGGCGCCCGGCTGCCCCTACGTCATAACCATTCACCCGAACACGTCAGATGTCATCGGGCATCATCGGGCATCATCAGACACAAACATCGTAAGGCATCATCAGGCATCAATTGAGCGAGCCTCCTCTGGCAGCCGCCCGATGGCGCCGCCCGACAGCCGAGCTTGCGGAAAAGTCCACTTACGGGACATGGGAAAGATCCCAAGGCCCCGCCCGGCACGGAATCGCTTCTCTTGAATTTTGCATTTTGCATTTGGCATTTGGTTATTGCCACTTGCCATTTGCAGTCCGCAGCGCAGTCCGGTGCGGCTCCGGTAGCGGCCGACCGCCAAGCGCCCTCGCGAACCTCGCGCTTATGGGCAACGGCGCTTCTTCTGTCAATGCCAAAGGCGGCGCTCAATGGGGCCGTGAATGGGTGCCGTATGCGTTCACCAGCCATGGCCGCGCCCGCAAGGCATGGCGGTTGCGCCAGAAAGAACGGCAATTGTGCCCACAAAGGGCAGCCCTTCCTTTGCCATTGCTTGCTATTGCTTCCTATTGCTGCTTCCTATTGCTTCGCGCCCTGCTCTCGGCCCGGCATCCGCTTCTACCCATCAAGTTCGGACCGACTATTAAACGAGATTTTGCTGCTTGCGCTTCATGGCTTTGCCGCTTTGTCGCTTTGTCGGTTCGTCGTTTCTTCTCAGATGTAGCCGCGTCTGCGCAATTCCTCGACGATTTGGGTGACGAGATCCTCGGGCGCCCTGTCGTAGCCGCTGAGTATGAGCTCGGCGCATTCAGGCGGCTCGTAGGGCGAGGAGATGCCGGTGAAATTGGCGATCTCGCCGCGCCGGGCTTTGGCATAGAGCCCCTTGGGATCGCGCGCTTCGCAAACCTCGAGCGGCGTGTCGAGAAAAACCTCGAGAAACTCGCCATCTTCGAAGAGCGATCGCGCGAGGCGCCGCTCGGAGCGAAAGGGCGAGATGAAGGCGGCCATGACTATGAGGCCCGAATCGACCATGAGGCGCGCCACCTCGGCGACACGGCGGATGTTCTCGACCCTGTCGGCATCGGTAAAGCCGAGATCGCGGCAGAGCCCATGGCGGACGTTGTCGCCATCGAGCACATAGGTATGGTGCCCGAGCCCATTGAGACGCCGCTCGAGCAGGTTGGCGATGGTCGACTTGCCCGAGCCCGAAAGCCCCGTGAACCACAGGCAGCACGGTCTCTGGCCCTTGATGCGTGCCCGCGCGCTCTTGGTGACGTCGAGCGCCTGCCAGGGGATGTTGCTCGCCCGGCGCAGCCCGAACGCGAACTGGCCATGGGCCACGATCCGATCATCGAAAGGATTGATGAGTTCAAAGGCACCCGTCGACCGGTTCTCGCCGAAGGGGTCGAACGCCACCTCGCGATCGACGGCGAGATTGCAAAACCCCACTTCGCCGGCATCGAGCGTGGGCGCGGCTGTGCGCTTGAGTGTCTCGAGATCGATTTTGTACTTGAGTTTCGAGACGCTGGCGCCAGTCCGCCGCGGCCCGCAAGCCATGCGATAGGGCCGGCCGGGCAGGAGCGGCTCAGGGCCCAGCCAGACGATCTGCGCCGCCACCTGGTCGGCCACCTCGGGCCGGGCATCGGGCACACCAAGGAGCGCGCCCGGCGCGAGTGCAAGTGCGGTCTCGAGCTCGATGACGAGGGTGTTGGTGGGCATGAGCGCCCCTGTTATATCGTGAACCCGACTGACGGCACCGCTTTCGGCCTCGACAATCGCTTCGCCCGGGGCGATGCGGCCTGCCAACAGGGTGCCGCGCACGAGGCGCGCCTTGGTGCGATCGCCCGGGGAATCGACAGCGTCCTTATCGGTATCGGCAGCGGGTGAACCCGTTTGTTCACCCCGCTTGTCGCCGGCCGCCGTCTCGCCTCTTTCAGTCTCGAGCGCCTCGACGCGGAAGCGAAAGGGCGCAGGCGGGGCTGTCGCGCGGCTCGAGGCGATGGCGGCGATGGCTTGGCAAAGCGAATGGGCGAGCGG
Organism: Hyphomicrobiales bacterium; assembly: GCA_015494375.1. Classification (GTDB taxonomy): domain Bacteria; phylum Pseudomonadota; class Alphaproteobacteria; order Rhizobiales; family S144-23; genus S144-23. Next base: position 18,208 of record WGBL01000140.1, read on the forward strand.
CCGGACCACTGCCCCTTGGTCTTGCAGCGCGGTGTCCGTGTCGTTTCCACTTATCAGGCCATCTGCGTCGTCGATCGCGCCCACGACCACGCGCACCGCACAACCTTTGGCGCCGAGCCGCGAGATGTGGCGTTGCGCTTCCTCGGGCACTAGGGCCTCGGCGCGGTGCGCCAAGTCTTTCAAACCTTGAGGGTTGGCGGGCTCTTGAGGGGTGGCGGGCTGTTGAGGACCCGTCGGTGGCGAGGCGGGAATCTCACCATCGACGACAAGCACGAGCGCCGGGATTGCGAGCAGCTCGAGCAGATGAATGAGGCGGCGATCGGCTGCGCCAAGCTCGGCGGCGCCTTCAAGCACAACGATGGCGCCATCAGCGGCGCGTGCATCCGCCACGAACGCCCCGAGGCGCGACGCGCCATCGGCGCTTGTCAGATGATCGTCTGCAAGGTGGAGGTGAACGGAATAGCGGCTATGACCGGCCTCGAAAGTAAAACTGTCAGCGGCTTGGTTGGCGATGCTGCGCCCGCCTGACGGGCTCTCGCTACCGCCGGGGGCGGCTGCGCGAGCCTCGCCGTTGCTTGGCCATGCCAGCTCACCCCCATCGCGCAGCTGGTCAGCGAGCGCTCGCAGCCGGCCCAGGTCGCTGCCGACAAGCAGCAATCGCGCGTCCGGCGGTG
>WGBL01000141.1 GCA_015494375.1 Hyphomicrobiales bacterium
TCGCCGCGCTCATTGCCGACCCGCACTTTGGCGCCGTCTTCGATGCCGAGCCGGGCGAGATCGTCGGGATGGATGAGCACCGTGGGCGGACCCTCCCGCTCGCGGCTCGACGGCGTCTCGACAAAGCTCGTGTTGAGATAGGAGCGCGCGGGCGAGGTGGCAAGGCGGAAGGGATGGCGCTCGTCCGCCTCTTCCGTGATGTCCCAGTGATCGGGAAACGCGGGCAACCCATGGGCGCCCTCGAGCGCCACATTCTCCGCCGCACGGGCCGACGCCCAATCGGGCGCAAAGCGGAACTTGCCGTCGGGCCAGGCGAAGCCGTTGAGGAAATGCGCCTCCTCGAAGGGGGGCTGGCAATCGAGCCACGTCACCTCTCGGAGCTCGGCCAATGTGCCGCGGCCTGAGGCGCGGAGCGTGCGGTCGAGGATTTGCTCGGGGCTCAATGTAAACCCCTCATGCTCGGCACCGAGCCGCTTCGCCAGCGCGCAAATCACTTCATGGTTGTTGCGACACTCCCCGGGCGGCTCGAGGAGCTTCGGCCCGAGCATCAAATGCTGATGGCCGCCACCGCGATAAATGTCGTCGTGCTCAAGGAACATGGTCGCCGGCAAAACGATGTCGGCCAGCTGCGCGGTCTCGGTCATGAATTGCTCATGCACGCAGACGAAAAGGTCCTCGCGCGCGAGCCCCGCGACGACCTTGGCCTGCTCGGGGGCGACGGCTGCGGGATTGGTGCTCTGGATCAGCATGGCGGCAACGGGCGGCCCACCCTTGAGCGCCGCACGCTCGCCCAGGAGCACGCGGCCGATCTGGCTCATGTCGAGCATCCGCAGCTCAGGATCGCGCCGGTCGCTCCCTGTAATGAGCGTCATGTCGATGCCGTAGATGTCGCCGTTTGTGAAAAATGCGCCACCCCCTTCGTGCTGCCAGGCGCCGCTGACGACGGGAATGCAGCTCGCCGCATGCATGGAAAGGGCGCCGTTGCGTGAGCGGGTGAAGCCATAGCCCAGGCGGAAAAAGGCGCGCGGGGTCTCGCCAATGAGCCGTGCGAAGGCCTCGATCTCGGCCTCGCCAAGCCCCGTGATGGCGGCCGCCCAGGCGGGTGTCTTGTCGGCGAGGTGGGCCTCGAAGTCGGCCGGCCGGTCGCTGTACTTGTCGAGATAGGCGCGGTCGGCATAGCCATCACGAAAGAGCACATGCATGACGCCAAGCGCCAGCGCCGCATCGGTGCCGGGCCTGAGGCAAAGCGCGAGGTCGGCCCGCTCCATGGTGGCGTTGTGGTAGATGTCGATGGCCACGATCCTGGCGCCGCGCTCCTTGCGGGCCCGCGTCGCATGGGTCATGACGTTGACTTGGGTGTGGACCGGGTTCGTCCCCCAGATGACGACGAGGTCGGATTTGGCCATCTCGCGCGGGTCGGCGCCGCGCAGCGCACCATGGCCCGCCAGCCAACCAGCCCGCGCAATCGAGGAGCAGATGGTCTCGAGCTGGCCCGAATAGCGCCTGACGTGGCGCAGCCGCTCGATGCCGAAGCGCATCAGGAGGCCCATGGTGCCGGCGTACTGGTAGGGCCAGACCGCTTCGCCGCCATGGCGCGCCTCGGCCGCGAGGAAGGCTTCGGCCACGCGATCGAGCGCCTCGTCCCAGGAAATCCGCTCGAATCGCCCGCTGCCTTTTGCGCCGGCGCGGGCGAGGGGATACATGAGCCGGTCGGGGTGATGAATGCGCTCGGCATAGCGCGCAACCTTGGCGCAGATGACGCCGGCGGTGTAGCTGTTGGCCTTCGCGCCCTTGATCCGACCGATTCGCCCATTGCCCAGAAGCTCCACCTCGAGCGCACATGTCGAGGGGCAATCGTGCGGGCATGTCGAGCGGGCGATGGTCGCGGTGCTCTTTTGCGTCGCGGCGTTCATGGACTGGCTCCGAAGGGGTGGCTCCGCAGAGCTGGCGCCGATGGCTTAGCGCCGATGGCCAGGCGCCGATCGGCTGGGTGGTGCCAATCAGTTGGCTCGAAGAGAGACCCGAGCTCCACTTCCACTTCTATCGAGCAACCCACCTCGCGGCAACCACGCACGCTCCTCTGGCTCCAGCTTATGGCGCGAGCATCGTGAGTGCGCGCCAGCGGGCCGCGGCCGCCTCTGCCGCCTTGCGCTCGGCATCTGTGAGGCGCGCCAGATAGCGATCGAGAGCAAAATCACTCACCCCGCGCGCCCGCGCGAGCAGATGCCATTTGGCCGCCTCAACGACATTGGGCTCGACGGCGATGCCATAGGCATAAAGGCGCGCCAGGCGGTTTTGCGCCACCGGATTGCCCTTCTCGGCCGCCGCCCGGATATACCAGACGGCGCGCTTCTGGTTTTTCTCAACCCCCCGGCCCTTGAACAGCATCAGGCCATATTCGAGTGCGGCCGCCGCAAGCCCGGCGTCGGCCGCGCGGCTCGTCCAATAGGCGGCAATGGCAAGGTCCTTGGGCACCCCTTCGCCCGCGGCATAGAGCGCCCCCAGGTCATACTGCGCGGCGGCATGGCCCGCCTCTGCAGCCCTCTTCAACCACTGGGCGGCCGTTTTCATATCCACCGGCCGACCTGTGCCGTTGACGTAGCAGAGCGCCAGGTTGTACTGCGCACCGGCATGACCGGCGCGTGCCGCACGTTCGAAGAGGTCGGCCGCCGCCCTTACGTCCTTCTTGATCCCCTCGCCGCGCACCAGCAGCATCGCGAGTGCAAACTGGGCGTTGCTGTCGCCCAGTCGCGCGCCCTTCTCGTACCACCGAGCGGCCACCCCAAGGTTGCGGCCAACACCAAGGCCCTCCTGATAGAGACGGCCGAGCAGTGTATGCGCTGCGGCTTCCCCCCGTTCGGCCGCCGCCAGCGCCAAGGCACGGGCCTTCTCGTATTCCCCGGCATCGAAGGCCTCGAAGGCCGGATCGCCCGCTTCGGCGTTTTCTTGCGTCTTTTGCGCCTCTTGTTGCGCCTCTTGGCCCTCTTGGCCCTCTTGGCCCTCTTGGGCCTCTTTCTGCCCGGGCGCGTTCGCGTCCTGAGCGGCTCTCGCCCCCATCGAGGCATCAGCGCCAGCAATCGCAGTCAGAACCGCCAAGAGGAGAGCGCCAAAGCGCGCCAGCGGGCGCTGCCAAAGCATCTGCCGTCTGCACTGCATGCTCAACTCGCTCAAGCTGCTCATGTCACTCATGGTGCGCCACCCTCGCGCGTCCGCACCACGCCTGCGAGCGCGCGCAAATGTGCGGCCGCCTCATCGAAACCAGTTCCGCGCCCCAAACACCCCACAAGATTGACGGCGATCCATTCGGCGCCCGCCTCGACAAAGGCCCTGGCGGCGTCCCGCGTGCGCACGCCCCAAGCGATGCCAGGCACCACGAACAGCTCCGCCCACCAAGCAATGCGCTCGCACGCCTCCGCAAGGGCCGCGCGATCGCCCTTGAGCCCGCCTTGGGCCCCATTCCCAAACGCGACATAGTCGGCACCCCGTTCGCCGAGCACCATGGCGTTGTGGCGCGAAAGACCGACGCCCACACCAACAATTGCGCCTGCTCCTAGGACCGCGCGAGCCCCATCATAGGCGGCGATGGCCGCGGCCTCTCCGGCTGCAGCCAGATCGAGATGGACACCATCGGCGCCAAGCTTCTTCGCCATCCGGGCGTCCTCGCCCAGGAGCACCGCAATGCCCGCCTCCTGAAGGCTTGCAAGCAGCGCGCGCACCTCGTTCTTGTGCGCCTCGTCTCCACTCGACAGCCCCTGCCGGTGCCCGCTCTCGCCTCGCTGTGCGCGGTCGTCCTCTCGCTGCGTTCTTGCCCTTGCCGAGGGCAGAAGCGCACATGAGGCGCCGCAATCGCAAAGAAGTGCAGCGACACGCTCAGCAGGCGCGTTGCACCAGCCTTCATCGAGTATGGTCAGCAGTTGAACACTGGGGGGCTCTGTCGGCATGACTTGCTGCCCATGATCGGGCTCACCGAACGAGGACGGGAGCCGCTGGCAAGGTTGAGCGCAAACGCAACCGCTACCCTCTGCTACCCCACCCCTATGGCGCTCCATCGCGGCGAGCATATGACGCAGCGGCGCCCCCCGGCGCCGGCAATGACGCGTGGCTGCAAACGCCTGTATAAAACTGCCGGCACCGCCCCCGCCCCGTCACGCACCCGGCGGATGGCAGGGCAGAAGCCAGAAACCTGAAGTCAGAAGCCAGAAGGTAGGTCGAGGGTGTCGTCCCCGAAATCCCGCGACCGCAGTGGGTGCCACTGACACCGCAGCGGGTGCCATCTTGCAC
>WGBL01000142.1 GCA_015494375.1 Hyphomicrobiales bacterium
TTCAGGTCGAAGTCCCGCGCCATAATGCTTCGACTCTCCTCTTGTTTGTCGATTGCCGCTTGCGGTCCTCTGCGCCGCTTAGGGGCGCCGTTTGCCGTCTTCACCCGGCCTCTCTATGCCTCCCGGGCAGCCATTTGCCGCTTAGAGCGCCATTCACAGCTTGTGGCCATCCTAGTGCACCGACGCAAACGAAGCATACGCTTGCTTCCCGTCATCACCCGGCTTGACCGGGTGATCCAGGGCAACAAACGCGGAGCTTGCCGCCCTGGATTGCCGCGTCACGCGCGGCAATGACGTGAATCTTGTGTTTGCGTCTGTACACTAGGCCCTTGACCATCAACCCTCAGCCCTTACTTGCCGGCCCGCCAATCGTGGTGCACGTGCCTTCGCCGCTCAACACTCTGGCAATATTGCCCCGGTCATGGATCGAGAAAACAATTATCGGAATATTCGTGTCGCGAGCAAGCGCAATTGCCGCCCCATCCATGACCTTGAGATCGCGTGCCAAGACCTCGTCATAACTCAGATGGTCGTAGCGTTCGGCTCGGGGGTCGCGTTTGGGATCGGCCGAATAGACACCATCGACCTGGGTCGCCTTGGCGAGGGCATCGCAGCCCATCTCGGCCGCGCGCAAGGCGGCCGCGGTGTCGGTCGTAAAGAAGGGATTGCCGGTGCCGGCGGCAAAGATCACCACCCGGCCCTTGGCCAGATGCCTGAGCGCCCGCGGCCGCACATAGGGCTCGCAGACCGTCGGCATGGGAATGGCCGAAAGCACGCGCGCCGTAACGCCCACCTTCTCGAGCATGTTTTGAAAGGCGATGGCGTTCATGACCGTCGCCAGCATGCCCATGTAGTCGGCGGCCGCGCGGTCCATGCCTGCAGCGGAGCCGGCGAGCCCGCGGAAGATGTTGCCACCGCCGATCACCAGGCACAGCTCTATGCCGAGCTCGCTCGCGAGTTTCACCTCCTCGGCGAATGCCCCCAGGGTGGCGACGTCGATGCCGTAGTCGGCCTCGCCCAGAAGCGCCTCCCCCGAGAGCTTCAAGAGCACCCGGCGGTACTTGAGGCGGCTTTGGCGCTCATTGGCCACAGTCGTTGAGGCTCCTGTTTGAGTTGGTCAATGCCGATCAGGCTCCTGTTTCGGCCATTAAATGAACGAGGGTACCCTACAACCCAACAAACAACTGTGCCACGCGCACAAGAGTGCAAGACGGCGGCGAGCAGGATCAGGACGGGGCGCAGTTGGGCGACCCGCGGCTCGGCACCGTCCCTCTTGGCCCCGCGCGAGCCGCCATAATCACGGCCGTCCGGGGTGCTGCAGTGATCAGCTCTTGCCCGCCGTAGCCGCGACCTCGGCGGCGAAGTCTTCTTCCTCGCGCTCGATCCCCTCGCCGAGCGCAAAGCGGTGGAAGCCTGTCACCGTGATCTCGGCCCCGGCTTCCTTGGCGGCGCCCTCGATGGCTTTGGCGACGGTCTGCTCGCCGTCAATGACGAACGTCTGCTCAAGCAGCACCACCTCTTGGTAATACTTCCGCATCCGTCCGTCGACCATCTTCTCGATGATCTTTTCGGGCTTGCCGGATTCGCGCGCCTGCTCGATGAGCACCGCCCGCTCGCGCTCGACCACATCGGCGGGCAAATCCTCAGACCTGAGCGCCAGCGGATTGGCGGCGGCGATATGCATCGCCAGCTGGCGGCCGAAGGCGCCGAGCGTGGCCTTGTCCCCTTCCGACTGCAGGGCGACGATGACGCCGATCTTGCCGAGGCCCGGAGCCACCGCATTGTGCATGTAGCTTGCGACCACGCCGGGCGCGACCGAAAGCGCCGCCGTGCGCCGGACAGTCATGTTCTCGCCGATGGTTCCCACCATCTCCTTGACATAGTCGGCAATGGACATGTCGCTCTCGGGAAAGGGGCTTGCGAGCAGCTCATCGAGGTCGCCTTCGGCCTCGAGCGCCGCTTGGGCGATGGCGCGCACCATCTCCTGGAACTTCTCGTTGCGAGCGACAAAATCGGTCTCTGAGTTGACCTCGACGAGGGCGGCCTTCGTCTCATCGCCGGCCAGCCCGACGAGCCCTTCGGCGGCCACGCGGCCGGCCTTCTTGGCCGCCTTGGCGAGCCCCTTGGTACGCAGCCAGTCGACGGCCGCCTCCATGTCACCGTCGTTCTCGGCGAGCGCCGTCTTGCAATCCATCATACCTGCGCCGGTTTTCTCGCGCAGCTCCTTGACCATTGCCGCGGAAATCGTTGCCATAGTCTCATGCCTCCTGGCGTTTCGTCATTTTTGGCGTTTGTTTGCTTGCAGCGTTCGATGCCTTGGGGCGTTGTCTTCCTCCGGGCGCCATCGCCACCCGCAATTGCTTGTCTAGAAACGGCTCCTCAACAATGCCTGGAATGCGGGCACACCCAACCTCGGCGGCATATTTCAATTGCGCTGGTTCAAATTGCGCTGGCTCGCAAAGACCAGAGGCGCCCTAACACATCAGAAAGACACAAAGACATCGGATGCGAAGGACCAGGCGTCAAATCCGAAGACCAGATCAATTTCGCATCAGCAAATGCCAGATCGTTGCGGCCCACGGTACGGCTGGCCCGGACCAAAACCATGGCCCTGCATAACGCGCCCGGAGCACGGGCGGCTGTCGTGCAGGCGGCATGCCCTCCGGCAACCGCGAGCACAACCCGAAAAGCAGCACCCGCCACCATTCCTACCCTCCACTGAACAGTGCTCGTGAAGAGTGCTCGCGGACCACAATCGGCATACACGCCATCACGCCGTTCGCCTGGCTCCTCAGTCCTCAGGCCGCGCTCTCTTTGGCTTCTTCGACTCCCGCGGCCCCTTCGGCCCCTTCGGCTCCTTCGGCCTCCGGCCCCTTGGCTGCGTCTGCCCCCGGCCCCTTGGCTGCGTCTGCCCCCTTGGCCGCTTCGGCCTCTTCGGCCAGCTTTCTGGCCTGTTCGATCCAGCCGTCGCGCTCGATCCGCCCCTTGAAATTGAGTTGATCGTCAATGAACTTGATTTCTTCGGGTTTCAAGTCACGGATCTGCCAATAGTGGTAGATGCCGAGAGCATTGAGCTTCTTCTCAATCACCGGGCCGACACCTGAAATCTTCTTCAAATCGTCGGGCTCGCCAATGGGCGCATCGAGACCCTTGAACGAGCCCTTGGCCGCCTCGAGCGCCTCGCCGGGCTCTTCCGCCGAGCCATCGCCAGCCGCACCATCGCCACCACTGACCCCCGCCACTGCAGTCGAGGCCGCGTGAGCCGTCTCGTCTTTGTCCGCGCCACCGCTCTCGCTTGCGCTTGCCTGGCCGCTGTCGCTTCCGCCCTCGCCTTCACCCTCACTTGGGCTCTCACTTGCGTCGGCGTTGCTGCGCTCACTTGCGCTCGCGTCATCGCTCTCGCCAGCGCCCGCGCTATCACGAGCCGCCCCCGCTTCGGGCGCGCTCTCGCCTGTTCCGCCCGCATCGCTCTCGAGCACCTCGGCCGGCGGCTCGACCGCCTCGCCGATATCAATGCCGGCCTCTCCTTGGGCCCGCTCGATGCCATCGAGCACCGCCCGCGAGACGAGATCGCAATAAAGTGTAATCGCGCGGCCCGCATCGTCATTGCCCGGAATGATGTAGTCGATGCCGTCGGGGTCGCAGTTGGTATCGACCACGGCGACAATGGGGATGCCGAGCTTGCGGCCTTCGGCGAGCGCAATCGCCTCCTTGTTGGTGTCGATTATGAACAAGAGGTCGGGCAGCCCACCCATCTCCTTGATGCCACCGAGCGCGGTGTTGAGCTTGTCGCGCTCACGGGTGAGGTTGAGGAGCTCCTTCTTGGTCAGGCCCTGGGTGTCGCCCTTGATCAGCTCTTCGAGCTCCTTGAGACGCCTGATGGAATGCGAGACCGTCTTCCAGTTGGTGAGCGTGCCGCCAAGCCAGCGGTGGTTGATGTAGTACTGGGCGCAATTCTCGGCCGCCTGCGCAACGATTTCGGACGCCTGGCGCTTGGTGCCGACAAAGAGCACCCGCCCGCCGCGGGCGACGATGTCGCTCACTGCTACCAGTGCCTCATGCAAAAGCGGCACCGTCTTGGCGAGATCGATAATGTGAATGTTGTTCCTAACCCCAAAGATGTAGGGCTTCATCTTCGGGTTCCAGCGATGGGTCTGATGGCCGAAGTGAACGCCAGCCTCGAGCAGCTGGCGCATGGTGAATTGGGGCAAAGCCATGGCGGTTGTCGTCCTCTTCTCCGGTTGAGCCTCCGCAGACGAGCAAGACGCCAAACCTCGTGGCGCGCTCTGTCAGAGAGCGGAGAGAGCGCAAGCGAGGCGTGCGTCACCGGAGTGGTGCCCAAGGCACCACGGCATCTGCGTGTGGAATATCGGCGCTTATAAGTGCAAGCCCGGCGCTTGGCAAGGCGCCTGTTTGGTGTCGGGGGGCCGGCGCATGAGCGGAGCGGAGCGCAGCGGGGCGTGCGTGCGGGCAAGCGACCGCCCACCCTTTGCGCATCTCATTGTTGGGGGCGGCTCGACATCGGGGGTAGGCCTTGCGTTACGCATCTTGGGGCACTCCCTCTTGAAGCGCTCCAACGATGATTGCGCGCTCGGGGCAACTGCGCTAAAGCGCTGGCCTGGAGCTGCGCGCAATGCTCGTGGCCAAAGACACGCGCCGATGAACGGAGCCGCCGAGCCAACGAGCTCGTCAGACAACCCGTCAGACAACCCGAAAGAGAGTGAGCCCGCGTTGTGACGACCGCGCCCCATAAGCAGGTTTGCAGATGCGTGCTCCGATGCGCGCCTGTGCGCCGCTGAGCCGTTGAGGCTCTGAGCCAATGCCCCGAGAGCCGCCTAGAGAGCCCGCAAAAGCCGATAAGCCAATGAGCCGAGAGCGCCTCTATCTGTTCGACACCACCTTGCGCGACGGCGCCCAGACGCCGGGGGTCGACTTCTCGCTTGAAGACAAGATTCTGATTGCCAAGACGCTGGATGAGCTTGGCATCGACTATGTGGAGGGCGGCTTTCCGGGCGCCAATCCGATCGATACGGCGTTCTTTTCCAAGCGCCGCACATACGGCCACACCACCCTCACCGCCTTTGGCATGACCAAGCGCGCCGGCCGCTCGGCCGCCAACGACCCCGGGCTGCAGGGCGTCCTTCAGGGCGAGGCCGACGCCATCTGCCTGGTGGCCAAGGCCTGGGATTTCCATGTCCGCGTGGCGCTCGGGACGAGCAACGAGGAGAACCTCGAGGCGATCGCCCAATCGGTGGCCGCGATCATCTCGAGCGGCCGCGAGGCGATGATCGACTGCGAGCACTATTTCGACGGCTATAAAAGCAATCCCGACTATGCCCTCGCCTGTGCCCGCACGGCCTATGAGGCCGGCGCCCGCTGGGTGGTGTTGTGCGATACCAACGGCGGCACGCTGCCCGCCGAGATTGGCGAGATCGTGCGCGCCACCGCCGACGTTGTGCCGGGCAGCCATCTCGGCATCCACACCCACAACGATACCGAGAATGCGGTCGCCAACACCTTCGCCGCACTCGAAGCCGGGGTGCGCCAGATCCAGGGCACCATCAACGGCATCGGCGAGCGCTGCGGCAATGCCAACCTCATCTCGATCATCCCCACCCTCATGCTCAAGGCCGACTATTGCGAGCGCTTCGAGATTGCGGTGACGCCCGAGCAACTCAAGCGCTTGACGCAAGTCTCGCGCCTGCTCGATGAGATCCTCAATCGCGCCCCCAACCGCCAGGCGCCCTATGTCGGCGAAAGCGCCTTTGCCACCAAGGCCGGCATCCATGCCTCGGCCATCATCAAGAACCCCGAGACCTATGAGCACATCCGCCCCGAGCTTGTGGGCAACGAGCGCCGCCTGCTTGTCGGTGACCAGGCGGGCAAATCCAACATCCTCGCTGCGCTCTCCCAGATGGGCATCGACGTCGAGAAGGACGACGCCCGCATCGCCCGCCTGCTCGAGGTCGTCAAGGAGCGCGAGGCCATGGGCTATGCCTATGAAGGCGCCGATGCCTCTTTCGAGCTCCTTGCGCGCCGGCTGCTCGGAGAGGTGCCTAACTATTTCACGGTCGATTCGTTTCGCGTCATGGTCGAGAAACGCCACAACGCCAAGGGCGAGCTCGTCACCGTCTCGGAAGCCTCGGTCAAGGTTCTGATCAACAATGGCAATGGCAATGGCAGCCGTGGCGACAGTGGGGAAGGGGCGGAGGGCGCCAGTGGTGGGCACGGTGAGACGCAGACCCTCTGGTCGGTGGCCGAGGGCAACGGGCCTGTCAACGCCCTCGATCAGGCGCTGCGCAAGGACCTCGGACGCTATCAGAAATACATCGAGAACGTCGAACTCGTCGACTACAAGG
>WGBL01000143.1 GCA_015494375.1 Hyphomicrobiales bacterium
CGCTCCACTGCGCCCGGCTGACTTGGCAATCGTAACCCTTGCCGGAGGTGAAAGCCAGTATTGCCGGACTCAACCAGGCCACGATTCCATCGCGCGCGAAGGCGCTGTTCGGGGTGCTGTCACCGGGGCCGCCTTGAGCTTGGTGCCGGGGAAGGTCCGCCAAGGTCGCGCCTCGAGAGAGACCGGTCGATTCCCGCTGGACGGGGCGGCCTCGAGCAAGCTAAAGCTCGTGCCATGACTTTGACGCCTGAGGAAATCGAACGTTACAAGCGCCATCTCGTCTTGCGCGAGGTGGGCGGGCAGGGCCAGCAAAAGCTCAAGGCCGCGCGGGTGCTGGTGGTCGGTGCCGGCGGGCTCGGCTCGCCGATGCTGCTTTATCTGGCGGCGGCCGGGATAGGGACCATCGGCGTGATCGACGATGACGTGGTCTCGCTCGACAACCTCCAGCGCCAGGTGGTCCATGAGACGGCGGCGGTCGGGCGGCCGAAAGTGGAGAGTGCGCGCGAGACGATCGGCCGCATCAACCCCCATGTCGAGGTCGTGTGCCACAACGAGCGGCTCACGGCCGCAAACGCCTTGGAGATCATCGGCCGTTACGACATCGTCGCCGACGGCTCCGACAACTTCGCGACCCGTTATCTGGTCAATGATGCCTGCTATTTTGCGAAAAGGCCGCTGGTATTTGCGGCCCTCGGGCCGTTCGATGGCTATCTCACCACGTTCAAGCCTTTTGAGAAGGGCGCAGATGGCAACCCGCTGCCGTCTTATCGCTGCGTTTTTCCCGAGGCGCCGCCGCCCGGCACCGTTGCCAATTGCGCCGAGGTTGGCGTGCTCGGTGTCGTTGCCGGTGTCATCGGCACCTTGCAGGCGATGGAGGTGATCAAGGAGCTCATTGGCATCGGCCAGTCGCTCGCCGGACGGCTCCTCATCTATGATGCCCGCGCCACGCGCTTCGAGACGGTGCGCATTGCCTGGGACCCCGACAATCCGCTCACGGGCCACACGCCGACGATTCACGACCTCTCCATTCATAAGGAGGGGGAGGGCGAGGGCGATGGTGCGCCGATCTGTGCCGTTTGAGTCCTTGGAGCCTATTTGATGGGAGCATGTTTGATGGGCCGGTCTTGCGCGGCCCGCGGCTCGGCGTCGGCTACCATCGGAACGCGGTGGACCTGATGCACCGATCAGCGATTGTGTGCGGCCTGCGGCTGCCGGCCCGTCCGCATCCCTCGGCGGGCCAGCGAGAGCCAACCTTCCTCAGGGGCGGCACAAGGTGGCCGGGCTGCCCGCCCCAGCTCATACCCCACGTTCGGCAATCACCCGGGCAATAGCCAAGGTGCGCTCGGCCATCTCGAGATGGAGTCGTTCCACCATGCGGCCTTCGATGGCAACCACGCCTTTGTCGGCATTCTCAGGCTTTGCAAAGGTGCTCACCACCAGCTCGGCCCAGGCGATCTCCTCTTGGCTGGGTGCGAAAATCTCGTTGGCGGGCGCAATCTGGCCCGGGTGAATGAGGGTCTTGCCATCCATGCCAAGGCGGCGGCCCTCGCGGCATTCCTGGCGAAAGCCCGCCTCGTCGCGAAAGTCGTTATAGACGCCGTCAATGACGACAAGGCCCGCCGCGCGCGCCGCTGCAACGGCCATCGAAAGCCAGGCGTGGAGGGGGGCCCGCCCTTCGTCCAGGCGCACGCCCGTCTCCTTGGCGAGGTCATTGGTGCCGAGGACGAGCCCGACAAGCCCCACGCCGGGCACTTTTGCGGTCTCGGCGATGGCAAGGCAGTCGAGGATCGCGCGTGGCGTCTCGATCATCACCCAGAGTGGGGTCGTTTGCGGCACCCCCGCCTCAGAGAGCCGCTCGCGCGCGGCGATCACGTCATCCCGGCTCGCAACCTTGGGGACAAGAACACCATCGGGCCCAGCGGTGGCGGCGAGCCGGGCGTCGTCCGGCCCCCACGTGCCATCGAGTGCATTGGTACGCAGGATGACCTCGCGGGAGCCATAGCCCCCGGACGACAGCGCCGCCGCGATCCCCTCGCGCGCCGCGGCCTTGGCCTCGGGAGCGACCGAATCTTCGAGATCGAATATCAGGCAATCGACATCGAGCGTGCGCGCCTTCTCGAGCGCTCGGGCATTGGCACCGGGGAGATAAAGCATACTGCGGCGAGGGCGGGGGCGAGGGGGACTTTCGCGGCTCATTGGGCTTTTATTCCTGATCGCTGATAGAGTGGCACCTGGCTGGGTTGGCTCGGTTGGTTGGCTTGAGAGCACTGCGAGAATGCCCCCAGTCTCACGAGCGTTAGCACCAGAAGAGAGCAAAGGAAATGGCATGGCGCGTGTTCTTGTCATATCGTCTCATGTGGTGCGGGGCCATGTGGGGTTGAGAGCCAATCTCTGGGCGCTCCAGGGCCTCGGGCATGAGGTCTGGGCGCTGCCCACGGTGGTGCTCTCCAATCATCCGGGCCACGCGCATGTGGCGCGCACAATCATGGCTCCCGAAGCCATTGCCGAGATGATGGGAGCGCTCGCGCAGAACGGCTGGCTCGAGGCCCTCGATGCCGTGCTCACGGGCTATATGCCGAGTGCGGCCCATGTCGATGTCGTCTCCCGCGAAATCGCCCGCCTCAAGGCGGCCCGGCCCCTCTGCCATCTCTGCGATCCCATCCTGGGCGATCTGCCGGGCGGTCTTTATGTCGGCACCGAGGTCGCAAAGGCGGTCGGCAAGTCGCTTGCGGCGCGCGCCGACATCATAACGCCCAACCGCTTCGAGCTTGCCTGGCTGAGCGGGCGCGAGGTCACCGATGGGGCTACGGCGCGCCAGGCGGCTGCGCGGCTCGGATGTCCGCTTGTGCTTGCCACCTCGCTGCCGGCCGAGAGCCCCGGCCGGCGCGCCAATCTGCTCTTCGCCGCGGCTCCGGTTACAAAGCCACCAGCGCCCCAATCGCTTTCCAACGGCCATTGGCACACAGTCGTCGACCGCGGCGCGGCGCCACATGGCACCGGCGATCTCCTGGCCGGGCTCTTTCTCGGCCACCACCTCTCTGGAAAGTCGCCGGAGACGGCATTCGATGCGGCGGTCGCCGGGGTCGACGCGGCGCTCAAAGCCTCTCGAGACTGCGACGAGCTGGCTCTCGATGCTCCATTGGCCGCCATTCTCAACCCATTCGCCGCCACTTGAAACCAACTGGGGGGAAGGCGTGAAGAGCGCGACGGGGCACGCCCCAATAGCCCCAATACGCCGCAATTGAGTTTTTTTTGCTGCATCGCAACATTTTTTTGTTGCAGCGCGCAAATCTCTGCCCTATATGGGGCTTGAGCATAATGCTTCACTGCATCAGTGCAGTCGGCCGCGCGCCACGCCAAGGTGCCCCTGACGCAGTCTCTGCTTGCTGTGCGAGGCGCCGGGAATGGCGGACTGTCGAGCGCCAGCCGACGATTGAGCACGAATTCAAGATCTTATCGTTGCCCCAGACCTAACCGAGGATCGAAGGAGATGAACGAGCAGATGATGAAGCAGGCCGAGGAGATGATCCAGGCCGCACAAGACATGCGGGTTCCCGAGAACGTGCAGGCCTTTGCCGAGGACAGTGTGCAGCGCACACGCGAGGTCTACGAGCGCCTGAGCGGCGTTGCCCAGGAGACCACCAAGGCCTTCGAGGAGATTACGGAGGCGGCGCAGAAGGGCGCCAAGACGCTCACCGAGCAGCTTTTGGAGAACATGATCGCCAATACCGAGGCGGCGCTCGATGCGGCCGAAGCGGTGGTTCGCGCCAAGACGCTGCCGGAGGCGGCCCGCGTTCAGGCCGACTTCTGGCAACAGCAGCTCACCAAGGCCAGCGAGCAAACCAAGGCCTTCTATGAGCTTTCAGGCGAGATTGCCAAGACCACATTCGAGCAATGGAATGCGGTTGCCAGCAAGACGCTTGAGCAGGTGAAGTCGAGCGCGAGCAACTGAGGAGGGCGAGGGCGGATGCGGGCGCGCGAAGCCGCGCGCGCCCTCATGTATTGCCCTCTTTTGATTGCGCATTCGAAACCGCCTCAGGTGTCTCCGGCTCACCAGGCTTAGCCGGCTCACCAGGCTTAGCCGGGCCCCCAGGCTCACCCGGTTCACCAGGCTTAGCCCGCTCACCAGGCTTGTTTGACAGATCCGACGCGGCCGTAGCGGCGCTTTTCGCGCCCGCGGCCGCCTCTTGTTTCTCTTCCGCTCTTCCCGCAGCAGAGGCGTGCGTGCGCGCGCTCTCTGACGCCGGAGCTGTCTTGGTTTGGCTGCCCTCGCTCTTGGCACCTGTCGGTGGGGCCTCGGATGAGGCCGCCGATTGCGCTGCCCGTTCGGCAAGTCGCGCCTCCCGCTCCTTGAGTGCCCGCTCTGTCTCTTATACACATCTCC
>WGBL01000144.1 GCA_015494375.1 Hyphomicrobiales bacterium
CAATCCAGAAATGCGCGCCTATGGCCGCAACCCCTATGTCGGCTATGATGCGCTTGCCAACCAGCCCTTCCTCTATCGCGGTCCGTTGCCCGAAGGAATTCCCGCCATGGCGCGCGTCGTGGTGATCGAGACCGATGAGGGCCCCAAGGCCATCGCCATGGCGCTTTTGCGCGAAAAGGGGCGCATGGAGCTCGGCGACAAGGTGATCAGTTGGGAGAAGGGGCAGAACTCGGCGCTCGACAGCGCAACCATTGCCGCGGGCCGCGACGTGGGCAATGTCGTTGTCCAGGAAAGGCGCGCGGACGGCTCACTGGCCGATGTGCGCTATGACGTGACATTCGCCTTTGTCTTCCACGCCTTCCATCCCGAGGCGCCCATTATCAAATGAGCGCGCGCCGCGCGCCTTGGCCCCGCTATGCCCCCCGCTTGGCCCTCGCTTGGCCCTCGCTTGGCCCTTGTATGACGCCCGCTTGGTCCCCGTTCGGCACCCGCTTGGCACCGATCCCTCGGCTCTCCCTCTTGGCACCGATCGCTCGCCTCTGTCCTTCGCCTCTGATCGCGAACGCCCGGGTGGCTGGTCTCCGCTCTCGGCTGCGCGGGAGGGGGCATCAGCCTGTCGACGCCGATGTGCCTACGCCGACGCCGACGCCGACGATGAGGCCAGCAGCTCGGCGGCCCGTGGCGCGAAATAGGTGAGGATGCCGTCGGCGCCGGCGCGCTTGAAGGCAATCAGCGTCTCCATCATGACGCGGTCGGTGTCGAGCCAGCCGCGCTCGCCCGCGGCCATGACCATGGCATACTCGCCCGAGACCTGATAGGCGAAGGTGGGCGCCCCGAAAGCCTCTTTCACGCGGCGGACGATATCAAGATAGGCGAGCCCCGGCTTGACCATCACCATATCGGCCCCCTCGGCGAGGTCGAGCGCCACCTCGCGCAGCGCCTCATCGCCATTGGCCGGGTCCATCTGGTATGTGCGCTTGTCGCCAACAAGCTTGGCGCCCGAGCCGACCGCATCGCGGAAGGGGCCATAGAAGCTCGAGGCGTATTTTGCGGCATAGGCCATGATCTGGGTGTTTTGGAAGCCCTCCTCCTCGAGGGCGCGGCGAATGACGCCGATGCGGCCGTCCATCATGTCGGAGGGAGCGATAATGTCGGCGCCGGCCTGGGCCTCGACCAGGGCCTGGCGGACGAGCACCTCGAGCGTCCGATCATTGACGATCTCCCCATTCTCCATGAGGCCGTCGTGGCCATGGCTCGTGTAGGGGTCGAGCGCCACATCGCAGACGATACCGATCTCGGGCACCTGCTCCTTGACCGCCCGGACGGCGCGGCAGACGAGGTTGTTGGGGTTGCAGGCCTCGCGACCATCCTCGCTGCGGAGCGCCGGATCGGTGTTGGGAAAGAGCGCAATCGCCGGAATGCCCAGGTCGCGCGCGCGCGCGGCGGCCTCGACCGCAAGATCGATGGAGAGGCGCTCGATGCCCGGCATGGAGGCCACCCGCTCGCGCGCTCCCTCGCCGTCGATGACAAAGAGCGGCCAGATGAGATCGGCCGGCGTGAGGGTGTTCTCGGCCACGAGCCGGCGCGACCAGGGCGCGCGGCGGTTGCGGCGCATGCGCGTTGCCGGAAAGCCGCGCCCGAGGAGGTGGGGGCCGAGCAGCGCTTCGCGGCGCCCTCCCGCCGGCTGCTTCGTGGCGCCTCTTGCGCTCTCTGCGTTTCTGTCGTTCTTCCCGTCCATGGCGCTCATCGAAATCTCGCAATGACGTCTGGCAATACTCGCTGCTCGACCGTCGGCTTGGAGCATTCTGGCGCCGTTGCCTCATTCGGCGGGCTTGGGCCTGGCGCTCACACGGGCCCCCTCTGGCGCCTTGCGCGCGGCCAGAGAGCCCGAGACGAGAGTCAGCATCGGCGGTACGATGAGCAGCGTCAAGAGCGCCGAAAGTGTCAGGCCGCCGACGACGACCGAGCCGAGGCCGCGATAAAGCTCGGACCCCGCCCCCGGCATGACGACAAGCGGCAGCATCCCGAAGACGCTTGTGAGTGTCGACATGAAAATGGGCCGAATGCGGTTTCGCGTGGCCTCAATGATGGCATCGGCGGGTGCCATGCCTTCCGCCCGGACGTGATGGAGCGTCTGATGGACGAGCAGAATGGCGTTGTTGACGACGATGCCGATGAGGATGACGAAGCCGAGCATGGTCAGCATGTCGAGGGGCTGGAACTGGTAGAGATTGAGCACCGCGAGCCCGCCGACGCCACCGGCGGCCGCCAGCGGCACCGAGAGCAGGATGATGAGCGGAAAGACGAAGCTCTCGAACAGAATCGCCATCACCAGATAGACAATGGCAAGCGCAATCAGCATATCGCGGCGCATGGCGGCGGCCGTTGCCGTCAGTTTGTCGGCCGTGCCCGACAGCCTGAGCTTGACGCCTGCGGGCAGCCCCTCGGCGCGCAACGGCTTTATGATCTCCTCCTCGACGCGCTCGATCGCCGCCTGGAGCGGCAGCGTGGCGGCGGGGACGATCTGCAAGGTCACCGTGCGAGCGCGCTCGCGGTGGCGGATCTCGGTGGGGCCTGCGGTGAGCTCGACCGCGGCGAGTGACGACAGCGGCACGATTGTGCCGGCGCCCGTTACGATGGGCAGGGCGGCGATGGCCTCGGTGCTCGTCACCTGGCCATGGGGCCCTTTGAGGGTGAGGTCGATGCGGTCGTTGCCCACCGTCACCTCGTCGACGCGAAGCCCGTCGTTGAAC
>WGBL01000145.1 GCA_015494375.1 Hyphomicrobiales bacterium
ATCGAAAGCGGGTGCGCGACACCGATCGCTGTGCCATCCAGCTCTCCTATGCGATCGGTGTTGCGCACCCGCTTTCGATCCACTGCGAGCTCTATTGTACGGGCCGCGTCGAGGAAGCGCGGCTCGAGGAGGCCCTGCCCGAAATCATGGACCTTACGCCCAAGGGCATACGCGACCATCTCCAGCTTCGGCGGCCGATCTACGAGCGCACCGCAGCCTATGGCCACTTCGGCCGCAAGCCCGAGCCCGACGGCGGCTTTTCATGGGAGCGCACCGACCTTGTCGAGCGGCTCAAGGAGGTGCTCGGCTGAGCCGGCGCGGGGCGCTCGATGGAGCGCGCACGAATGGACGGCCAAACGCACACCCGCAAACGAGTGGGCGGCGAGGTGCCCGCTCTGCCGCGCACCTATGGCCGGCGCAAGGCGCATGCCTTAAGCGCCCGCCAAGAGCACCTTTTGGCGGCGCTCTTGCCGCGGCTTGCCATCGATCTCGAAAAACCGCCGCTCGAGGGCCCGCTTGGGGCCCACTTTGCGAACGCCAAGCAAGAGGTCTGGCTCGAGATCGGCTTTGGCGCGGGCGAACACCTGATTGCCCAGGCCAAAGCCAATCCCGACGTTCTGCTGATTGGGGCCGAGCCCTATGTGAACGGGGTGGCAAGCCTCCTCTCGGCGATCGCAAAGGACGAAGCGTCGGGCGCCGGCCGCCTTGCGGCTTCCGACAACTTCGGCGGCCGAACCAAAGGTATCCCCTTCGAGAGCGCGAACCGCCCCTTTGCGTATGTTCCTACCGAGCCGGGTGACCGTTCTAGAGAGTGCGCGGCCATACCCATCGCGCCCGCCAATATCCGCATCCACCCGGGCGACGCACGCGACCTCGTCGCCTGGTTGCCCGCGGCCTCCATTGCCCGGGTGTTTGTGCTCTTCCCGGACCCCTGGCCCAAGAAGCGCCATCACAAGCGGCGGCTCATTGCGGCGCCGTTCGCCCGCGCGCTTGCCCGCGTCATGGCCTCTGGTGCCGAGCTGCGGTTTGCAAGCGATGTCGCGGACTATGCCGAGGCGGCCTTTGAGGCGCTTGCCGCAACGGGTTGTTTCCACTGCCCGCCCGCGCGCCCGCTCGCGTGGCAAGAGCGTCCCGACGACTGGCCCGAAACCCGCTATGAGAAAAAGGCGCGCCGGGCCGGGCGCAGCTGCTACTATCTCCGTTTTGTCCGCAAGCCCCTTCGCCCTTGAAAACCTAATCCGCAGGCTCCCTTGTTTGCAAGAAGCCTCCTCGCTCGTAGGAACTCGCTCGCAGGAATAAGAAAAAAGTCCAAGGCGCGGCGATGACACGTTGTTGGGTGCGGTTGGCAGTGGCTGAGAGCGGGCGCAGCCCGAAAGGCCTCGTCGGCATATCGGCGGCGGAGGGGAACCCTCTCGCAACGAGCAGCAGAAGGAGTTCTCTTGCACAGGTCGCGGAGGCGGCCCCCTCTCCCAACGAGCGGGCACAACAAGTACCAAACTCTCGGGAAACTCTCAAGTGGCGCTTTGCTGCTGGAGGCCACGCCCGGAATCGAACCGGGGTAAACGGATTTGCAGTCCGCTGCGTCACCACTCCGCCACGTGGCCACTCTGGTGCGCCGCCCACTTGTGGGCCCTGTGCCAGTGCGCTGCCCTCCTGTGTGCCCTGTGCCATCTCGGCAGGGCGGCCAGGCAGCCCTAGCCATTGCAACAGTCGCTTGGCCTGTCAATAGCCTTCGTTCAGCGGCGCTGTGGTCGGGGGCTATCGCCCAGCCAAGGGCTGCAGATGACTGCAATCGTCCAATCACATCGTGATTGACTGATCGAGATGGCGCTCGTGCGGGGGCTCGCGCGGCTCCGGCAAACGCCGGCGCTGCTGCCTCATGGCAGCGGCAAGGCGTCGTACTCCTTGAGTGTCTTGCCGGTCTCGGCACAAACCTCGACAAGTCGCACCCGGTAGCCCCAGA
The DNA here is from genome assembly GCA_015494375.1 of Hyphomicrobiales bacterium. Taxonomy (GTDB): domain Bacteria; phylum Pseudomonadota; class Alphaproteobacteria; order Rhizobiales; family S144-23; genus S144-23. The sequence goes on from WGBL01000145.1 coordinate 1,964, forward strand.
GCTCGGCGACATGCCGGAGCGTGCGGCTGCACTCGTTTTTCTCGAGCAGCTTGCCATCGCGTACCAGGTGGCGCAGCACCAGTCGCCGATTGCCCTTCAAGTTGGCGTCGATCACCTGAATGTCGGGCTCCTGATAGGCGAGGTCGTATTGCCGCGCAAGCGTCTGGCGGATGCGCTTATACCCCTCCTCCTCGTGGATGGCCTCGACCGTTAGAAACGGCTCCTCGGCATCGTCGGAGATGGCGAACAGCCTGAGGTCGCGGATGACGCGCGGGCTTAAGAACTGCAGCACAAAGCTCTCATCGCGATAGTCGGCCCAGGCATCGCGCAATGTGGCCAGTGCGTCACCATTGCCCGCAATCTCCGGGAACCACTCGCGATCCTCCTCGCTTGGTGTCTCGCAGATGCGCTGGATGTCGCGCATCATGGCAAAGCCCAGGGCATAGGGGTTGATGCCCGAAAAGCGGCGGTCGTTGAACCCGGGCTGGGTGATGACCGAGGAATGCATATGGAGAAACTCGAGCATTGCGCCCTGGGTGAGTAGCCCCTTCTCAAAGAGGCGGTTCATGATCTCGTAATGAACGAACGTTGCGCAACCCTCGTTCATCATCTTGGTCTGGCGCTGGGGATAGAAGTATTGCGCCAGCGAGCGCACGATGCGGATGAGCTCGCGCTGCCAGTCCTCGAGCTTGGGGGCGTGGCGCTCAAGAAAGGCGAGGAGGTTTTCCTCGGGCAGGCCCAGCTCCTCGATCGATTTGGCATGCTCCAAGTGGCGGCGCGAGAGGGTCTTTCGCCGGCGCCCTTTCTTCGTGCGCTCGGGCACCGTGCGCCAGAGGTCGTCGAAGGTGCGCTCTTCATGCTCGCGCCGGGCGCGGGCCTTGTCGCGACGCATTTTCTCCGATGGCTTCCTGCGCCGGGCATAGCGGCTGACGCCATGGCTCATGAGCGCGTGCGCCGAATCGAGCACCGCCTCGACGGCATCGATGCCATAGCGCTCCTCGCATTTCGCGACATAGCCCTTGGCGAAGGCAAGATAGTCGAGCACATATTCGGCCCGCGTCCATTGCCGGAAGAGATAATTGTTCTTGAAGAAATGATTGTGCCCGAAGGCGGCATGGGCGATGACTAGCGCCTGCATGGTCATCGTGTTCTCTTCCATGATGTAGGAGACGCAAGGATCGGAGTTGATCACGAGCTCATAGGCGAGCGCCTGAACCCCCTTGCGGTAGAGGAGCTCCTCGCGGGCGAAGCGCTTGCCGAATGTCCAATGGCGATACATGAGCGGCATGCCGATGGCGGCATAGGCGTCGAGCATCTGCTCGGCCGTGATCAGCTCGATCTGATTGGCATAGACGTCGAGGCCCAGCTCGCCGAGCGCCACCTCCTCGATGGCGTCGTAAGATTTGCGAATGAGCTCGAACGTCCATTCGCTGCCTTCGAAGAGAGGGCGAGCCCGTTTCTTGCCGCGCGCCATTGGTCCGCCTCTCATTCTCATGCGGCCCGCTCGGGGCCGGCAAAGAGATCGTGAAAAACGGGGAAGATCTCCGACGGCTCCAAAACCTGTGCGAGCGAGAAATTGTCATGACGCGCAACGAGCTGCTCATAGCCCTGCCACAGCACACTCATGCGCTCACCGTCGTCGAGCAGGCCATCGTCGCCCACCTCGATATAGGCGTAATACTGGCAAATGGGCAGGATGTGCTGATCAAGGAGCCTCAGCGTGCTCGGCATATCGTCGCGGAAGTTGTGCCCGTCCGATGCCTGCGCCGCATAGATGTTCCAGTCATCGACCGGATAACGCGCCTTGACGATGCGGCGCATCTCCTCAAGCGCGGTCGAGACCACGGTGCCGCCCGTTGCCCGGCCATAGAAGAATGTGTCCTCATCGACCTCCATCGCCGAGGAGGTGTGGCGGATGAAGACGAGGTCCACCTCGCGGTAATGGCGGGTGAGAAACACATGAAGCAGCATAAAAAAGCGCTTGGCCAGGTCCTTGAGCTCCTCGGTCATCGAGGCCGAGGCGTCCATGAGGCAAAACATCACCGCCTGCGTGGTCGGGCGCGGCTTGCGCTCGAAGCGATTGTAGCGCAGATCGATTGGGTCGATAAAGGCGATGGCGCGCCGGCGTGTGCGCTTCCTGTGGAGTTCGTCTCTGAGCGCGGCCGCCCGCTTCTCGTCGCCAGCCTTCTCGGCCTCTGCCAGCGCCTTCTCGAGCGCCTCGATCTCGGCAAGCTTGGGGCGCGAGAGCGCGATCCGCCGGGCGAGGCTCTTGCGCATGGTGGCGATCTTGTTGACCTTGGATGGCGGCCCCTCGCTCTGAAATCCGGCCCGTGTCAGCATCGGGCTGTTCATTTTCTTGAGCTTGCGCTTGGCGAGGTTGGGCAGCGCCAAATCCTCAAAGAAGATTTCGAGGAACTCCTCCTTTGAGAGGGTGAAGACGAAGCTGTCCTCGCCCTCGCCGTCGGGGCTGCCCTCGGCACCGCCCGCACCCGCAGATGAGGGCGGGCGCAGGATCTGGTCGCCCGGCCGGAAGCTCTCATTGCCCGGCAGCACATACTCCCGCTCGCCGCGCTCGCGGTCGAAGGTGAACGAGGGTTCCTTCAGATCCTTTGAGCGGATTGAGATTTCCTCGCTGCCCTCCACTTCCGAGACCTTGCGCCGCTTGAGCGCCTCGCCCACCGCCTCGCGGATATGCGCCTTGGCGCGGCGGACGAAGCGCTGTCGATTGCCGAGGCTCTTCGACTTCGGGTTGAGGCGGCGGTCGAGAACTTTCATCGTGCGCTAATCCATTCGCCTCTTATTCCGCCCCTCATCCGGCCTTGCTCACGCGCATGTACCACTCGACGAGACGGCGGACCTGGCGCTCGGTATAGCCGCGCGCGACCATTCGCTCGACGAACTCGGCATGCTTCTTCTCGGACTTGGCGTCCTTCTTGGCGCCGAAGCTGATGACGGGCAAAAGCTCCTCGACCTGGCTGAACATCCGCTTCTCGATGACATCGCGGATCTTCTGATAGGACGTCCAATCGGGATTGCGGCCGCCATTCTTGGCCCGCGCGCGGAGCGAGAACTTGACCACCTCGTAGCGGAAGTCCTTGGGGTTTGCGATGCCTGCGGGCTTTTCGATCTTGTTGAGCTCCTCGTTCAAGAGCTCGCGGTCCATGAGCTGGCCGGTGTCGGGATCCTTGAAGTCCTGATCCTCGATCCAGGCGTCGGCATAGGCGACATAGCGGTCGAAGAGATTCTGGCCGTAGTCGTGATAGGACTCGAGGTAGGCCTTCTGGATCTCGTTGCCGACGAACTCGGCATAGCGCGGCGCGAGCTCTTCCTTGAGAAACTCGAGATAGCGCTGCTCCGTCTCCTCGGGCAGTTGCTCGCGGCGGATGGCCTGCTCGAGCACATACATGAGGTGGACCGGATCGGCCGCCACCTCTTCGGTGTCGAAGTTGAAGGTCTCGGCCAGCACCTTGTAGGCAAAGCGCGTCGAGATGCCGTCCATGCCTTCGGTGACACCGGCGGCGTCGCGATACTCCTGCATGGTCTTGGCCTGGGGGTCGGTGTCCTTGAGCGCCTCGCCGTCATAGACCCGCATCTTGGTGTAAAGGCTCGAGTTCTCGTGCTCCTTGAGGCGGCTCAAGACCGAGAAGCGGGCCATCAGCCTGAGCGTGTCGGGCGCGCAGGGCGCATCCGCCAGTTCGCTGTTGGCGAGCAACTTCTCATAGATTTTCGTCTCCTCGGTGACGCGCAGGCAATAGGGCACCTTGACCACGCAAATACGGTCGAGGAAGGCCTCGTTGTTCTTGTTCGACTTGAAGCTCTGCCACTCCGACTCGTTGGAATGGGCGATGATGATGCCGCCATAGGGCATGGCGCCCACGTTCTCGGTGCCGACATAGGTGCCGTCCTGTGTCGCCGTCAGGAGCGGGTGCAGCATCTTGAGCGGCGCCTTGAACATCTCGACGAACTCGAGCAGGCCCTGGGTGGTGCGGTTGAGACCGCCCGAATAGGAGTAGGCGTCGGCGTCGTCCTGGCCGAAGTACTCGAGCTTGCGGATGTCGACCTTGCCCACGAGCGACGAGATGTCCTGGTTGTTCTCATCGCCCGGCTCGGTCTTCGCGATCGCGATCTGGCGCAGCTTGGAGGGGTACATCTTGATGACGCTGAACTTGGAGATGTCGCCGCCAAACTCGTCCAGCCGCTTGACCGCCCAGGGCGACATATGGCCCGGCAGGCGCCGCTCGGGAATGCCGTATTTGTCTTCGAGCGCAGCCCCCATGGTCGCTGGATCGAAAAGCCCAAGCGGGCTCTCGAAGATGGGGCTTGGCTCATCGCCCACCCCGAGAACATAGATGGGCAACTCCTGCATCAGGTCCTTGAGGCGGTCGGCGAGCGAGGATTTGCCGCCGCCGACGGGGCCCAGCAGATAGAGGATCTGCTTGCGTTCTTCGAGCCCCTGGGCGGCATGGCGGAAATAGCCGACAATGCGCTCGATCGTCTCCTCGAGGCCATAGAAGTCCTGGAAGGCCGGATAGACCTTGATGGTCCGGTTCATGAAGATGCGCCCGAGCCGCGGGTCCTTCGAGGTATCGATGAGCTCGGGCTCGCCGATGGCTGCAACCATCCGCTCGGCCGCCGAGGCATACATGGTCGGGTCGTCACGGCAGCCCTCGAGGTATTCCTTGAGGGTGAGTGTGGTCTTTTTCTCTTTGTCGTAGGCCTTTGTGTAAAGGCTGAAGACGTCCGCTTTTGTGGTCATGGGTTCCAACGGAGATGTGGTCTCTCTTCGCTCACTTTGGTGTTCGCTTGCTGTGTGTCTGTTCGTTTGCTGTGGGTTGTTTCGTCTTTTGTTTTGGTCTCTGAGGTTTCAGGTCACTTGGCATGGTCAAGGGCATCGTCAAGGCGTCGACAAGCCTTCGCGGCACGAGGTCAGGCACGAGCTCGCTCGGCTTGCTCGGCCGCAACTCCGGCTGCTCGGAGCATCCAGTCCCAGCCAGCCCGGCCGCCATCGCTGCGCCGGTGCCCAGGTCGCTTGCTCGCCTGCTCCACCGCGGCAAAGCCAAGACCTGTGAGCCCGTCGCGCGCGCCAGTCGATAGTCTCGGGTTATTCCCTCCTCAGGGGCGGTGCCTCGCCGTTTCCAATGGCGCGCTCTCCGGCAGCAACGCGCTCCTTTGCAGCACCGCGCTCCTTGGCAGCAACGCGCTCCTTGGCAGCAACGCGCTCTCGGGCCCGCCCCGCCCCGGCTGCCCCTTTCTCCCTGGCTGTAGGGTCGGCCGCGGCTGTGCCGAGAGCCGCCCTCCAGACACCAGAGCCACCCGGCTCGCACCGATCTTAAGGCGGCACTGGCTCGGACCTCGGCCGTTGCGAGCCTGCTGGCGCCATGTGGCCTTCGCCTCAGCTCGGCGATTGTATGCGCAACAACTGGCATCTTACCGCCTCTCGCCCCTGATTGTCACTCTTCTTTCAACTCATTTTTGTGCCCACTTTGGCTGCGGCCACTTTGGCTGCGCCCACATTTGCGCTCACTGGCGTGCTCACCGACATTTGATGTGAGCGGTTCTCTCACCCCGCTTCCGTTGGTGCTTGCCGATCCACAGCTGTTGTCGCGTGCGGATTGGCGGCATGCGGGCCCGGGCCGGGATGAGCGCGCGACAGGGCCGCTCAACGGGGCCACCCGACGGGCGAGACATCACGCCCCTCTGCTACCACCTCTGGTGCCAGGCAACGCCCCCATTGACGCCCCATCTGGCTGTTGTCGCGTGGCTCGTCCGGCGCGCTACGACGGTACGACAGAATGAAATCCTCAAAAAAGCTCAGGCCAATAAGGCGATTTCACAACACCAACGATGATAGCGACTCAGTGTGTTCAACTTATGACTATATGACGAATTGCCCCAGCAATCGCTGTCGTGGCGGTAAATATCCCCGCCTGACCGCCTGAGGCCCCCTTGATTGTGCATAACCCGCCGTTGGCGATGCCTTCTTCTGCGTTCTGGGCATGGGCCAAGTGCGCGTTGCGGCGGGCGACGGCGCGGCAAGGACCCATGGCTTGAACGCTGTGGGGCGAAGGAGGCGCGAAGGACTTCGAGGGGGATGAAGGACGAGCGTGCGCCGAACTTTCGGTTCGGGGCGCCGGGCCGGGCCACCTTATCAATTGGGCCTGGTGGCGGCCCTGTTGGCCTGGCTGCGGCTCTGAAGGTCTCTGTTGAATGAGCGAGGCGTGGCTGACGACCGGCTCAAGCGTCGGGGGCGGGGGGCGTGCGTGTCCTCTCGGCGGAGGACGCCTCGAGCGGCAATGAGGCCGCCCTTTCACAGCGGGCGATCATCTCGGCAAGGCCCGCCCGACGGGCGGCGATGCGCTCCTGCATTGTGCTCAGGCGTCTCTCGACTGCGCGCACACGCGCCTCGCGGCGCGCTCGGCGCCAAGCCTCGACGATGCCACGGCGGTCGCGCGCAAACACAGATGCGGCGATCGCGGCCCCGAGCAGAGTGAGCTCGATCAAAAGCGACGACAGCCCCGCCGCCAGGATCAGGCCGCAGCCAATGGCTCCCATGAAGAGGCCCATTGCCAGCCCCAGAAAAATATGCCCGCGCCGGGCCTCGGCCAGGGCCTGTTCGAGCTCACGATAGTGCTGTTCGTCTTTCCCCTCGGCGAGCTGCTTGGCGTGCTGCCCGGCTTGCTCGAGCAAATGCCGGCTGGCTTGCTCGCCCGCAAATTGCCGAGCCTCGAGTTGCGGGTGGTGATCGCCCGCGCGCTCCTCTGCCGGCTCGCGGCGGCCCTGGTGTGGGAAAGTGCCATTGCCTTTGTCCACAACCTCGCTTAGCATGTCTCGATCTTCCGCACGCATAACGCTAATTCCCTTGCGCACTCTCTGCCCGTTCTGCCCGCTCTCTACCCCACAAGTACCGAGCAACCGAATTCATGCTTTGCCAAACCAACCATAACTGTTGCAAGATTGGAGGCAACAACGAATTGCCCTTGCAACGAAATGACACGACGAAACGATTCAAGACAGCACAACCACGTCAAGACAGCACAACCACGATATGGCCCTATCCCAATGATATGCTTAGATGTGTCGTGAAAGGGTGAAGGAGTTCCCAAAATGATGCGGCTTTTGGTATTGCTTGCCGTCATCGCCGGCGGCGTGGCTGCCTTCAGTATCCAAAACAGTGACGGTGAAGAGCTTGGGGCACTCACTGCGGGTGCGCAGACAGTGTTTGGGGGTGCGCTCAAGTATTCGCGCGCGGCCGCTGGGCAACTGGCGGGTGTGTTTGAGTCCGGGTCCCGGTCGGAGGTGGCGGTTGCTTCACGCGCTCCTGTGCAGATGACCGTCAAGTCAACCAAATCGGCCAAATCGGACCAATCGGCCAAATCATCCAGATCGACTGCGGCTGTAGCGCCTCAGTCGGCTGCGAAGTCGGCGTCTGAACGGGCTCGGGTCGTCCCCGCGCCTCGACAGGTGGCTGGGCGCGCCCCAGCATCATCGCCATCAAAAGGA
>WGBL01000146.1 GCA_015494375.1 Hyphomicrobiales bacterium
CCTCGCCCTCGCGACCCCTGCCCCTACGTATCTCGTCCTTTCCCTCCCCATGGGTGCCCATGACACCGCCACCCGCCGCGAGGCCGTCTTCGGGGTTGCCGAGCGCCTTGGTGAGCACCTCGCGCGTCGCGGCCAGGCTGACCACATCCCCCTCTTCGAGCACGACGTTGTCGAAGGGCCGCAAGATCACTTCGCCGCGCCGAACAATGAGCCGCACGACGCGGCCTGCAAGATCGGGAAAAAAGCCGGCCTCGGACCTGAGGCCGATCCAGGGATGGCCCGCCTCGAGTGCCAAATCGATGATGAACAATCGTCCGCTCGTTGCGCCTTCGCTGTCGGGTGCAGCCGCCGGCCGCGGCAGCAGTTTTGGCAGCGCAAAGATCACATAGAGCGCGCCGATGGCCGCAAGAACAACGCCAAGTGGGGTGAAGTCGAAAAAGCCAATGGGCGCCATGCCCGCCCCTTCGGCGAGCACCCCAACGATGAGATTGGACGAAGAGCCAATCAGCGTTGTCATGCCGCCGAGGATCGAGATGAAGCTGAGCGGCATCAGAACGCGGTCGAGCGCCCGCCCCGCAATCGCCGCCACCGCGGTCATGATTGGAATGAAAATGACCACGACGGGCGTGTTGTTGAGAAAGCCGCTCATGAGCCCCGCACACAAGAGCGCGGCGGCGAGCCCGAGCGCCGGGCTTCCTCGGCCCATCCGCGCAATCAGACGCGCCGGACGTTCGATGGCGCCCGTCTGGAACAGGCCCTGGCCGATAACGAGAAGCGAAAGGATTGCATAGAGGATGGGATTGGCGAAGCCGGCAAGCAGGGCTCGGGCATCGAGCAGGTTTTCGCCTTTCGCGTCGAGCAAGGGAAAGACGTGAAAAAAGAGGATGAGGAGCGCGACGACCGCAAAGGCGGAGACCTCGAGCGGGATGCGATCGATGGCAAACAGCACCACCGCCGCAATTGTGACTGCAAATGCAAACCACAGTTGCAGCGCCTCAACGGTCAAGGGATCGAGCAATGCTTAACGCCTGAGTTGCCTCAGTTGCCTCAGTTGAAATGCCTCGGAAGATGCCTTGTTGCCGAGCTGCCGCCGTGGCCATCGCAGGCGTTCATCGCAAGCGTTTGTGAACGGGGCGGCTCAAAGCGGCGGCCCACGAGGGCGAGCCCTTCGCCGCGCGCGCTGCTCTCGCCGGCTCACTCCGTTCTCGAGGCCGCCAGACTCTCGAGCGCAGCCGGCACCTCGTCAAGCCGTTCACACACCGCATCGGCTCCGAGCTCGCGTTGCGGCACCGGCGAATAGCCATAGCTCATCAACACCACCGACATGCCTGCGGCGCGCGCCGCCCCCACATCGGCCGCCGAATCGCCGATGAGCACGGCGTTCTGCGGCTCGCCGGCCAGCTCGCCGAGTGTCGCCAGCAATGGTTCGGGGTCCGGTTTCTTGGCATACCCCTCATCACCACCGACGATGCAGTCAAAATAGCCGAGCACACCGAGGTCGCCAAGTATGCGGCGCGTGACGGCGCCCGGCTTGTTGGTGCAGAGCCCCACCCAGTGGACATTCTGGGTGAGGTGGCGCAAAAGCTCCTCGGCACCGTCAAAAAGCGTGGTCTCGCGGGTCGCGCGCTCGTTGTAGAGCGTAAGAAAGCGCGCCGTGAGCTCGTCGATCTCAGCGTCGCCCCGCTCCTCCCCGCGCCGGGCAAGGGCGCGCTCGATGAGCTTGCGCACACCGCCGCCGATCATGAGCGCCACTTCGTCTCGCGAAAAAGCGGTAATCCCCTCGGCTTCCAAAACCTCATTGAGGGCGGTGCGGATGTCCGGCGCGCTGTCAATGAGTGTGCCGTCGAGATCAAAGACCACCGCGCCCGGCCAGGCGCGCCGCCTCGTCTCGCCCATGCGAAAAACCTCGCAACTGCAAGCTGCCATGATCACCTTACCTCACAGGAGCACCTCACGGGCCTGCTCCGGGGTTTTTCTCCACGCCAGCGCGACCAGTAATGGGCTGGGACCACCTCGCGGGCGCGATCCCGGAGGAGGCCCAAATCCGGCGCATCGGCCATCATCCGAGGGGCCCCTTTTCCGATTGGCCGAGGGGCGCCTCGCCCCAGGCCGGCAAAGGGCCGCCTCGCACCTCGGCTCGGTTGCCGGCGGTTTCAAGACCAGGCGCGCCTCGCCTTTGAGCCTCCCCAGGTATCCGAGGCCAGGCGCGGCACCCATCTGCTCCCAACCGTTGCTCAGCCGCCTGCCTGTTTGAGATAGGCAATGAGGTCAGCGCGCTGTTTGGCTTTCTTGAGGCCCGAGAACGCCATCTTGGTGCCCGGTACGAATGCCTTGGGCTTGGTCAGAAACTTGTCGAGCGCCTCGACGGTCCAAGTCCCGCCCTTGCTCTTGAGGGCTCGGGAATAGGCGAACCCCTCATGCGCTGCGATCTCGCGTCCGACGATGCCATATAGGTTCGGGCCAACCTTATTTCTGCCATCCTTCTCGATGGTGTGGCAGGCCGCGCAGCGTTTGAAAAGCTTCTTTCCACGGTCCGGATCAGCCTTGGCCAACAGCGATTCGATGCCGGCTGCGGCGGCCGTCTGGCCTGGCCTTGCGGGCTTGCCGCTCGCTGTCCCTGTCATGGCCGTTGTCGTGGTTGTTGCCGCGCTCTCCTCTTGCTTTTCGTGACCTGCCGCCTGTGCGCTTTTTCCGCTTTTTGCGCTTCTTGCGCCTTCTGCGCCTGCGCTTTCCGGCGTCTGGCCCGAGGCCGTTTGGGCGTCTTCCGCGCTCGTTGCGGCCACCATTTCGTGCTCGCCCTCTGGCGCCTCGACACTCAAAAACTCGTTGACGAGAACGCGCCCTGCGACGATGACAAGGAGCGCGGCAAGTGTGAAGCCGGCAATCTTGTTCAGTTGTTCAGCGTCCATTCGAACGAAACCCCCGATGGTTCAAAGCCCCATGGAAATCCTGACGAAAGGCAGCGACGAAACAGAGCCCCCTGGCCCCCTCGCAGCAATCGCGCCAGGCAGCGCAACGCCGGGTCTTTTGAGGCGCGCCGTCTCGAGCACGCCGAACGACGAAGCCCAAGCCCCCC
>WGBL01000147.1 GCA_015494375.1 Hyphomicrobiales bacterium
CAAGGGCAAGCACCTGACCAAATGGGGCAAGGCCGCCCAGCTCGACTTCTCGGCCGAGCTCGCCAAGGCCAAGGCATCGGGTGCTGAGGCCATTTTCGTCTTCTATCCCGGCAAGGCGGGCGGCGCCTTCATCAAGCAGTATCAGCAGGCGGGCCTTGAAGGGAAAATGCCGCTCTATACCGTCTTCACGATCGATGCAATCGCCCTTCCCAAGCTTCAGAAGGCGGGCTTCAAGGGCGTGCTCGGCAGCCAGATGACGCAATTTTGGTCGCCTGATCTCGACACGCCGCAAAACAAGAAATTCGTCTCCGCCTTCAAGAAGAAGTACGGCCGCTATCCGTCGTTCTATGCCGCCCAGTCCTATGACACCATGTTCCTGATCAAGAGCGCGGTCGAGGCCGTGGGCGGCGACCTTTCAAAGAAGGACGAGATGCGCGCCGCCATGAAGGCCGCCAATTTCCCCTCGGTCCGCGGCAAGTTCACCTATGGCAACAACCACTTCCCCATCCAGAATTTCTACCTGCGCGAAGTGGTCGAGGATGCCGACGGCGTCTGGACGACGCGGATCGTCAAGACGGTCTACGAGAACCACCAGGATCCTTACGCCAAGGAGTGCAAACTGAAATAGCCGAGTAGGCGAGCGGTCTGCGCGTGCTTCCTTTTCTCGCCTTCGCATAGACGAGTAGAGAGGGGCTCGCCGGAAGGCCGCCCTTCTTCAACCCCTGCCATTTCAGGCGCCATGGACACCACGCTGCTTTTCGTCCAGTTCCTCAATGGCCTGCAGCTCGGCGTGCTCCTCTTTCTGCTTGCGGCGGGCCTCTCGCTCACATTCGGGATCATGGACCTCGTCAATCTGGCCCATGGCTCGTTCTATATGGTGGGCGCCTTCCTCTGTGCCACGCTGACTTACTGGACCGGCTCGTATATCTGGGCGCTTCTGCTGGCGGTGCCCTTGACCGCGCTTGTGGGGCTCCTCACCGAACTCCTCGTCATCCGCGAGCTCTATACCCGCGACCACCTCGAGCAGGTACTCGCGACCTTCGGGCTCATCCTCTGCTTTGATGCACTTGTGCAGATGATCTGGGGCTCGGAGGGCATTGCCGTGCCCCTGCCCGCCTGGCTCGATGGTCGTGTTGCGCTCATCGGGAGCATCGAGGTGCCGACTTTTCGTCTGCTGATCATCGGGGCGGGGCTCGCCATTGCCGCAGGGCTCTATGGGCTCGTCAATCACACCCGGCTTGGCATGCTCATTCGCGCGGGTGCCTCCAACCGCACCATGGTTGCCGCCCACGGCATCAACATCCGCCTGCTTTTCAGTGCCGTTTTCGCCCTGGGGGCGGCGCTCGCCGGGCTTGCGGGCATGCTCATTGCGCCCATCACAGAAGCCTCGATCGGCATGGGCAACCAGATCATCATCACCGCCTTTGTGGTGATCGTCGTGGGCGGCGTGGGCTCAATGAAAGGCGCCTTTGTCTCTGCGCTGCTTATCGGCCTCATCGACACCCTCGGGCGCTCCTATCTGGATACCATCTTCAAGCTCTTCATGAGCACCAAGGCGGCCGAGACGGCGGCGCCCGCACTTTCGGCCATGCTCATCTATATCCTGATGGCCGTCGTTCTGGCGTTGAGGCCCCAGGGGCTCTTTCCGGCCAAGGTGCGCTGAGCCATGTTGCGGCCCGCCTCAGCACACAAAACCGCAGCGCTTGGGCTCACACCAAGGCTCGGCGCCCGCGGCTGGCTCAGCGTGGGCCTTCTTGCCTTGATTGGCGGCGGCGGCGTTGTCGCCCACTTTGCGGGCGCGCCCTTCTATGTCGATCTCGCCACCCGCCTCGTCTGTCTTGCCATCGCCGCCACGAGTCTCAACCTGATCCTCGGCTATGGCGGACTCTTATCCTTTGGCCATGCGGTGTTCATCGGCATCGGCGCCTATGCCGTCGGCATCCCCTCCTATCACGCCACCTATGGCGATTGGCAGGCCATCGCGAGCTACAACGGCTTTTTCCACCTCGCGCTTGCCATGGGCCTCTCGGGGCTCTTTGCTCTTGTCACAGGCGCCATCAGCCTGCGCACCAGGGGCGTGCACTTCATCATGATCACCATGGCCTTTGCGCAAATGATGTTCTTTTTCTTCGTCTCACTCGAGGCCTATGGCGGCGACGACGGCCTCACCATTGACGTTCGCTCAGAGCTCGGCCCTCTTTCGCTCGACGATCCCCTGCAGATGTTCCTCCTCGCCTTTGGTGTCTTGCTCGCCACGCTCTGGCTGGTCGACCGCCTGGTCCATTCCCGCTTCGGGCTCGTACTCCAGGGCGCCAAGGACAACGACGAGCGCATGCGCATGATCGGCTTCAACACCTATGTCTTTCGCCTTGTGGCCTATGTGATTGCGGGCGCGCTCTGCGGCCTTGCAGGCGCGCTTTTGGGCAATTTCACCGCCTTCGTCTCGCCCGACATGCTCGATTGGACCCGCTCGGGCGAGCTCATGTTCATGGTCATTCTGGGTGGTGCGGGCACCCTTCTGGGGCCCATTCTCGGAGCGACGATCTTCGTTGTTCTTGAGGAGCTGCTCTCGGGCCTTACCATCTATTGGCATTTGCCATTCGGTGCTCTCTTGATCCTTTCGGTTCTTTTTGCCCGTGGTGGGCTTATGGCGTTCGTGGGAAGGCTCGGCGGCAATGACTGAAAGCCTGCTCAAGACGGTCGATCTCTCAAAGAGCTTCGGCGGCATCGAGGCCACACGCAACATCAATCTCGAGGTTCGCCCGCTCGAGACCCACGCCATCATCGGCCCCAACGGCGCCGGCAAGACGACACTCGTCTCCCAACTCTCGGGCACGCTTCTACCCGATCGCGGGGCCATCTATTTTGCCGGGCAAGAAATCACACGCCTCTCCCCCCACAGGCGGGCGGCGCTCGGCCTTGCGCGCTCCTTTCAAATCACGAGCCTGCTAATGTCGATGACGGTGCTCGACAATGTCGCGCTCGCCATCCAGGCCCACGACGGCCATTCGTTTCGCTTTTTTGCCCGCGCCCGCACCGAGCCCGGGCTGCGCCGGCGCGCGCAAGAGGTGCTCGCCCGGTTCGATCTCGCCCAGCGCGCCCACGCCAAAGTGGCAACGCTTTCCCATGGTGAGCGACGCCAGGTCGAGATCGCGGTGGCCGTGGCAACGGGCGCCCGCCTTTTGCTGCTCGATGAGCCGATGGCGGGCATGGGGCGCGAGGAGAGCAGGCGCATTGTTGCGCTTCTCGAGGGGCTCAAGGCATCGAAAACCATGCTTCTCATCGAGCACGACATGGATGTGGTTTTTGCCCTCGCCGATCGCATCTCTGTGCTTGTCGACGGCGCACTCATTGCCACCGGGACGCCTGAGGAGATTCGCGCCAACGGAACGGTTCGGCGGGCTTATCTTGGAGAGATGTGAGCATGCTCGCGGTTGAAGGGCTCACCAGCCATTATGCCACGGGCCAAGTGCTCTTTGGCATCGACCTCAAGGTGGCGGCCGGGGAGGTCGTTGCGCTCTTGGGGCGCAACGGCATGGGCAAAACGACCACGCTGCATGCCATCATGGGGATTGTTGCGCCGAGCGGCGGCCGTATCCGCTTCCGGGGCCGCGACATCGGCGGGCTCGCCTCCTATCGGATTGCCAAACTGGGGCTGGGGCTGGTGCCCGAAGGGCGGCAGGTGTTCCCCAATCTCACCGTTCTTGAGAACCTCATCGCCACCGCAAGCAACCACCAAGGCCACCGAGAGCCCTGGACGGTCGAGCGCATCTTTGCGTTGTTTCCCGAACTCGCCGAGCGCCGCAAGGTCATGGGCAATCTGCTGTCGGGTGGCGAGCAGCAGATGCTCGCCATCGGCCGCACACTCATGACCAACCCGAGCCTGCTTATGCTTGACGAGGCCACCGAGGGGTTGGCGCCGCTCATCCGCGAAAAGATATGGCAGGCGTTGAAGACGATCCGCCAGAACGGCTTGGCCATCCTGCTGGTCGACAAGAACCTCAAGGATCTGCTGGCGCTCGCCGATCGTCATTACATCGTCGAGAAAGGGTGCATCGTTTGGTCCGGCACCTCTGAGGCGCTCGCCGCGCAAGAGGAGGTGCAACACCGCTACCTGGGGGTGTGAGCGCGCTCTGTTTTCCCATACGTGCTTCGGGCCGACGTACAGACGGCGTGCAAAAGAAGGGCGGGCCCTTTCGGGGGCCCGCCCCGGCATTCTCGGCAAGTGTTCTCAGATTGCCTTTGCGTCAGACTAGCGAACGATGGTTGTCTGACCGTTCCGGCGAAGCCGCAAGTTCGGGTTGATCCGCGGCGTTGGCCGTATGCACTTGCCTCTCACCCGACGCCAACCCTTCGGACATGCCTTGGGCTTGGGACGGAGCACGATAGGCCGGCACTTGCCGTTGATCCGCCGCCAGCCCTTGGGGCATGCCTTGGGCCTCGGCTTGGGCTTCACCTTCGGCGGGTTGCGAAGCACGGGCGGCCGGCACTTGCCGTTGATCCGCCGCCAGCCCTTGGGACATGCCTTGGGCTTGGGCTTGGGCTGCAGCTTCGGCGGATTGCGAAGCACGGGCGGCCGGCACTTGCCACCAACCTTGCGCCAGCCCTTCGGGCAACGTTTCGGCAACTTGATGACGGGCGGCTTGCACCGGCCACCAATCTTGCGCCAACCCTTGGGGCAAGGCTTGGCAAAGCACTGGTTGCCATCCGCCACATACCCCACGGGGCAGCACGTCCCATTGCTCTTGCGCCGTGATTTCGGGCAAGTCACGGGCGGATTGAAGACCGGTGGTTGGCACTTGCCCTTGACCCGCTTCCAGCCCTTCGGGCAAGGAATGGTAATCGGCATGCACTTGCCGGCCACCCGGGCATAGCCCTTGGGGCAAGGCTTAGCGAAGCACTGGTTGCCATCCGCCACATACCCCACGGGGCAACACGTCCCGTTGCTCTTGCGCCGCTCGCGTGGGCAACTGGGGATGTTTGGCTCACAGCGCCCATTGACCAGCCGCTTGTCCTCGGGGCAGACGCAGCGCCAGCGCGGCGGGTGGGTCTTGAGCAAAATGAGCTTGCCACCGACACAAGGGGGCTTGGGTGGCGTGATGGGCGGCTTCGCGCAATAGATCGTCTTGCCGAACCGTGTCACCTTGCGCCAGGTCCAGCCCTGCGGGATCTGGCTCTTCTTGGTGAACTTGGTCTCATCCGGACGGCACTTGGGCCGCGGATAGACGATCGGCGGCTTCGCGCAATAGATTGTCTTGCCGAACCGCGTCACCTTGCGCCAGCTCCAGCCCTGCGGGATCTGGCTCTTCTTGGTGAACTTCGTCTCATCCGGACGACACTTTGGCCCGCTTAGGGGCGTCTTAATCAGCGGCGTCGCGCAATAGATTGTCTTGCCGCCTTTCGTCACCTTGCGCCAGGTCCAAAACGGCGGAATCTGGCTCTTCTCGGTGAACGTCTTCTCATGCGGAAGGCACTTCGGCCCCACAGGCGGCGGCGTCTTCTTGGGCGCCATACACATGAGGCTCCATTTGCTGCCATCGGGATTGATGCCATCAATGGCAATCACGATGTAGCCTGGCGGTGCGCCACCTGGCGGAACCTCGGTCCAGCCGGCCGGACACTTGGGCTCATAGAGCACAACCTCGAATGGCGCACAGGCTTCATTCGCTCCGGGCGCCTCGGGATCATCCGCATGCTCGGGCTTGCCGAGACTGACGCAGTTCTCCATCTCACCATACTTGCCGAGCGGCACGATGATGCTGATGCCGAGAAGCTCGGTATCACCCGGGTTCATGGTGACGCCAGGCGGATCGGGCAGCGTGCATTCGACGGGCGGTCCGCCGACACAGGCCCAACCGGGCGTGGTGGCACCCCAAATGCCGCCGAAGACGGTCCCAGGAGGAATGTTCTCGACGACATGCAGCGCACCCGTATAAGGCACTGGCCCAACGTTGGTGATCGCAATCACGAAGTAGCAGCGGTATTGGCCACCCTCGTAAAGACACTCGTAGAAGGTCTTCTCAAGCTCGAGGTCCGGCCGCGGCAACTCCGACTCGTCGCAATCCTCGTTGTTGCCATGGGGGTCTTCCGGACGGGTGGGGCCCGTCGGATCGGCGCCATGGCGTTCATCGTCGAGGATGACGCAGTTGCGAATGGGCTTTGTGCTGTCAGCGGGCGTCACGCGCACCGTGAGCTCGAGCGTCTCGGACTCGCCCGGAAGCAAGGTCTCGACATTTGCCGACTGGCAGTCAATCGCCTTACCCACGCCACCAGGTTGCGCGCAATTCCACGGGATTGAGCCACCTGGCGGCGGGACGAACTCACCCGTCGGCGGTGGATTGTCGATGACGCTCAGGTGGCCGACGAAATTGGCGCCGCCCATGTTGGTGACGACAATCGTATACTGGCACAGATACGCCCCAGCCGTGACGGGATCCTCGACGCATTTGCCCGCGATCTTCTCGAGATCGAGATCGGGCGTCTCGGGCCACCAATCGGGCTCCTCCCAACCTTCGGGCGGCGCCCAATCAGGGATCGGGAACCAGCCGGGGAAGCTTTCGGCGCGCCCGCCCGCGCAATTGCGATAAACCTCGACATCGCCCACATGGCCGGCCTTCTCGGGATCGCCATAGGCGCCGTCATAGTCGAGGAACCAGGCGGCCCATGGCGGCACGTTGAAGGGACGCACCAGCGAGAGCTTGTTGCCCTGGAGGCCATGGACGACCATCTCGCCACCGGGCGTGAGGCGGTCGGCAAGCTCGGGATTGTCGCGGAGCGCATCGCCCGTGCTCCAGAGCGTGGCATCGCAGGCAAGGCCGACGCCGCCCGAAGCATTCTTGTGGTCGACCGGAAAGCCGATGGCGTACTCATCGGGCTCTTGAACCCAGTTGCCGTCCTTGTCGCGGCGATAGCGCAGCACGCGGCTGAACCTCGGCGTGTGATACTGGGTGTAGTCGAAACTGCCGAGGATGCCACCGCGCTGGGCCAGGATCATGCGGCCGCTTGGCGTAAACAGCATGTCAGAGACGGGAAAACCGCCCGGCACCGTCTCGACCTCGATGCGGACGTCGCCCGTGGGCGCACCGTCGGCGCCGATCGCCACCGACCAGATCTGAGGGCCGTCAGCGACGGCGTAATAGAGCCGGCCGCCAAAGTAGGCCAGCCCCCAGACCCGGCGCTCGCTCGCCGCCAGGCCCCAGGTGGTGGGGTCGGCGGCATTGAAGGCCGGGTTCGTGATGTCCATGCGCGCGCCCGGATCCATCGGCACCGCGGGGAGGCCCGCCGCCGGGCGCCCCTGAACACCGTGGTCGTAGGTGCCAAGCTCGTTGCCGGCCATGTCGAGCCGGTGAATGACGCCGGTATCAAGGTCGGACACGAAGAACTGGAAGTGGGCCGGATCAAAGGCGATGTTGCCAAGGCCCGGGCCGCTGTTGGGTACGCCGCCCAATTTGATGTCGGCAAAGAGCGTCACCTCGCCCGTCTGGCCGTCGATGCGGTAGATCGAGCCCGGCCCGCCACCGAGGTTGGTGCCGAACTGGCCTTCCATGAAGGTGGCGCCCGGCTGGCCCGTCTGGACCCGCTCGGGTATGCCATCGCCATTGTTGTCGGGGATGACGATCTGCAGGCCATGCACCGACGTTGCCGTGACATAGATGTTGGGCGGGTTGGCGTTATCGAGCGCGACGCCGAACACCTGGCCGATGTCGCGCGCGAACGCCTCGAACTTGACCGCACGCCCGATCACCTGGCCGCGTGCCTTGCCCCGCCCCGAAACATCGAAGATGCGCAACGAGGCACCGTCGGGGTCGATGAATTGCTGGCCGCCGAGCTCGCGCGTGCCGGAAAAGCCGGTGACGGCGAGATCGCCATTGGCCATAATTCCCGATGCGCCCTCTTGAGCGCGGGTGGCGGGAAGAATGCTGAGAAGCAGGAATAGGCCTGTGAGCAGAAGCGCCAGCGCCTTCATGGCCGCGCACCCCAATGCGCGATGCCAATCGCCGACCGCTCCCGACACACGCCCGCATGGGCCCGGCCACGGCTCCGTGGCGGGCCCGCGACACGCTCGGCTCGGCCACCGAGCGGGGAACGAGTGCAGTTCACTCATAGTGATCTCCTTTGGCTCAGAACGTGGGGCTTCCCTCGGCGTAAGGGCTCGGCCCTCGTGCGTTCGTCGCCGTCCCAGCCGCTTTGGTTCAACGCACAGATGGCTTTGAGTGGTGAATTCGAGAGATTTCCGGCCATGGTTACTCGCCAAGGTTGACCCTCTGTCGTAAATTGATCGCCTGTCGTAAAGTGTTGATCATGCCATCGAGAGACCCAAAAGAGCTTCGCGAGGCCTTGCGCCGCAAGGCCATTGCGGCCGGTTTCGACGTTGTGGGAGTGACAGACCCGACGCTTGATCGCGCCCACCAAGAGGCCTTTGAGCGCTTTCTCGCCCTTGGCCGGAATGGCGATATGGATTGGCTCGCGCGAAACGCCGCGCGACGGGCCTGGCCACGCACACTCTGGCCCCAAGTCCGTTCGATCATTGCATTGGGCATGAATTACGGCCCCGAAACGAGCCCGCTCGCCGCACTCGAGAACAGGCGTTCGGGCGTCATTTCCTGCTATGCTCAGGGTAAAGACTACCATGTGATTGTCAAAAAGGCGCTAAAGCGGCTCGCCCGCTGGCTGGCGCAGGAGACGGGCGCCGCGGTCAAGGTGTTCGTCGACACCGCGCCCGTGCTCGAAAAGCCGCTGGCTGCGCGCGCGGGGCTTGGTTGGCAAGGCAAGCACACCAACCTTGTGAGCCGCCGCTTCGGCTCCTGGCTCTTTCTGGGAAGCATTTTCACGACCGCCGAGATCGCCCCCGACCGCCCCGAGCGCGACCATTGCGGGCGCTGCCGGCGCTGCCTCGACATCTGCCCAACGAATGCCTTTCCGGCGCCCTATGAGCTCGATGCGCGGCGCTGCATCTCCTACCTGACGATCGAGCACAAGGGGCACATTCCGCGAGCGCTGCGCCCGGCCATGGGGAACCGCGTCTTCGGCTGCGACGACTGCCTCGCCGTCTGCCCTTGGAACAAGTTCGCCAAGGTGGCACGTGAGCAACGGTTTTCTGCCCGCGCCGGGCTCGACAGTCCGCCGCTCGAGGAACTGCTGGCGCTCGATCACGCCGCCTTCGCCGAGCGCTTCAAGGGCACGCCCATCAAGCGCACGGGGCGCGACCGGTTCATGCGCAATGTGCTCATTGCGGTCGGCAATTCGGGCGCACCGGAATTGCGTGCGGGCGTGCTTGCGCGCCTCGACGACCCCTCTCCGCTCGTCCGTGCCATGGCCGTCTGGGCCGCGAGCCGCCTGCTCGAGGCGAAAGCATTCGCAAGGCTCCGTGCCCGATATGCGAGCAAAGAGCGCGATGCCCTGGTACGCAAGGAGTGGCAAGCAGCCCTGAGCGAACAACGGCCAGGTCTTGGAGTTGCCACATCACCATGAGCCACCTCGTCGCCATCGGCATGGGCTACAGCGCCCTTGCTCTCGCCCGCCGCCTCGCCGCCAAGGGCTGGCGGGTGACGGGCTCGGCACGCAGCGCGGCCAAGGCCGACGCGCTCAAGGCCCGCGGCTTTGAAAGATTCCTGTTTGATACCGCTCAGCACAACCGGGGCAGCAAACCAATTGAAGCGGCTGAAGCGGCGCGTTCGATACTAGGCAGCGCCAGCCACCTCCTGGTGACTGTTCCGCCGCGTAAAGACACGTGTCCTGTGCTCGAAGCGCTCGGCCCGGCACTTGCCAAGGCCCCCGCGCTGTGCTGGATCGGCTACCTCTCGAGCGTTGCCGTCTATGGCGACCATGGCGGAGCCTGGGTCGACGAGACGACACCGCCCGCCCCCGTCTCGGATCGTGGCCGCGCTCGGCTCGCCGCCGAGGGCGCCTGGCAACGCTTTGCCTCAGACACTGGCAAAACGGTTCATGTTTTCCGCCTGCCCGGCATCTATGGGCCCGGCCGCAGTGCCCTCGACAAGGTGCGCGCCGGGACCGCGCGCCGCATCATAAAGCCCGGCCAGGTCTTCAACCGCATCCATGTCGCCGACATCGCCCGCACGATCGAGGCGGCGATGGCCTATGGTGGCCCCGAGACGATATTCAACGTCGTCGATGACGAGCCCGCCCCGCCCGGCGATGTCATCGCCTATGCGGCCAGGCTGCTCGGCTGCCCGCCCCCGCCTGAGGTGAGCCTCGATGAGGCGGGTGCCTCGGAGATGGCACGAAGCTTCTATGGCGAGAGCAAACGAGTCTCGAACGCCCGCATCAAGCGCGAGCTCGGCCTGCGCCTCGCTTACCCCACCTATCGCGAAGGCCTTGCCGCCATCCTCGCCGAGGAAGGTCGAACCGGAAATCCGTAGCCGGAAATCAGAAACCAGAAACGAGAAACGAGAAGCCGGAAGCACAAACCAGAAGGTGGGGGCGGCATTCGGCGCTGTCGCCCGCGAATGCGCCGCGTTACACCGCCATGAGCCCGTCGAGCGTGGCCGCGAGCAAGGCGAGGTCGCCCGGGCGCGATAAGCGGTGCTCACCGTCCTTGACGAGCGTGAGCTGTATATCATCGCAGAGGAGCAGATCGACGAGCGCAAGCGCATGACGCCACGGCACATCGGGGTCGCGCTGGCCCTGGAGAATGCGCACCGGGCATTGCGGATCGAAGGGCCGGTCAGCCATGAGATGGCGCTTGCCGTCCTCGATCAGCGCGCGGGTGATGGGGTAGGGATCATCGCCATAGGCGGAGGGGCGCAACCACACCCCCTTGTCCATGATCTCGGCCCGCACCTCATCGGGGAACGTGTCCCACATGAGCCGGCTCGTCATGTCCCAGGCCGGCGCAATCAGAAGGAGCCCCACGATGCGTGCCCCCTCCTCTGGGCTCTCCTCGAGAAGTCGGCGCTGAAGCGCAAGCGCAATCCAGCCCCCCATGC
>WGBL01000148.1 GCA_015494375.1 Hyphomicrobiales bacterium
GGCATGTTTGCGCTCACAACCATCTTCGATCTCCGCGCCCAGCGCGATGTCATAAGCACGGCCGAGCAATGGGCCATCAATATCGCCTATGTGCTGGCAGCGGGCCTCGCAGTCGGGCTCCTGTTTGCCACCTGGCGCACCTTTGAGCAGCGCACGAAGAAGGGCGAGCGCGTACTCCACGACGTCATGCGCCAGACGGTCATCGTCTCCTCGATGGTCTTTATCATCCTCGTCGGCGCTTCGATGTTTTCCCTCGTCTTCCGCGGCTTTGGCGGCGATGTCATCATCGAGGATTTTCTCAAGGACCTGCCGGGCGGCACCTTTGCGGCCGTGCTCCTGGTCATGGCCGTTATGTTCCTCTTGGGCTTTTTTCTCGATTTTCTCGAGATCGTCTTTATTGTCGTGCCCATCGTCTCACCCATCCTGCTGCAACTCGACATGGGCGACGGCACCACCATGAACCCGGTCTGGCTCGGTGTCATGATGGGCGTCAATTTGCAGACATCGTTCCTGACACCGCCTTTCGGATTTGCGCTCTTTTATCTCCGCGGCGCGGCGCCGGCCGAGGTGCGCACCATCGACATCTACCGCGGCATCATTCCGTTTGTCGCAATCCAGGTTCTGGGTTTGGCGGTGCTCTGGTATTTCCCCGCGATCGCCACCTGGTTGCCGCTCAAGCTCTATGGTCCCTGATCGCTCGAGCATGAAAAAAAGACTGCACCGCCCATGCCGCCTCGGGAGCCCATTGCATGCTTTGGCTGGATGAGATCAGTTCTGTTTCCCGATCAGCATGTGCGATCCGGTGCCAGCCAACAATGCTTCCTGTCACCGGCTACGAGATTCAGTCTCGCATCGTTGGTCGAGGGGGGTCGGTCTCTCACCGTTGGTCGAAGGGGTTCAGTCTCGCACCGTTGGTCGTCGTGTCTGTTCCAAGGCGCTGCCATTGCGAGGGCTGTCGGGTGCGCCCTCGCCCCGGCGCCAAATCCGGGTCGTGCGCACGCGCTCCTTGCGACGCGCCTCGCGTGCGGCCGCTCGCCGGGCCCTTGCGCGCTCGCGCTCGCGGGCCCGCTCCGCGCGTAGGGCGGCGCGGGCTGCGCGATCCGCTTCTTGCTTCTGCAGCTGAGCCCCGCTCCCTGGCAGCGCGCGCTCGAGAATGGCCTCGGCGTCCGGCCGCATAAACTCATAGCCTGCGCGAAGCGCCACCTCCGGCCGCACATCATAGGAGCCGAGCGCGCCCCGACGCGCAGCCCGGGCATAAAGACGCGCCAGCCGCTCAGGCAGATGGGGCAGGCGCTCCATGCCGCCGAAAGCCTCAAGACGGGCGATGAGGGTGGCATAATCGATGCGCGCAGGCGCAACGCAATTGATGGGGCCCCTGATTTGCACCTGCCCCGCCGCCCAGATGAGCATCAGCACCGCGTCGTCAATGTCGATCATCGGCACGATGTGATCGAGCCTGCCCGCAAGGAAGGCCGTCGCGAGCAACGCCAGGCGGGTGCGTGGGCTCGGAAACCCCTCAGGCCCGCTCACCCGCCCGAAACGCATAAGCGCAACGCTCGCCTTTTCGGCTCCAAGCGCCGCCTCCTCCCACTCACGCGCAACCCGCTCCATGAACGTGCGCGGCGGCCCGAGAGCGGTCCCCTCCTGATATGTCTCGCCGGCGCGCCCTGGATAGATGGCATAGGTGGAGGCATTCACGAGGCGCACCGGCCGCTCGCCGATGGCGGCGACGATCTTGGCGGTGGCATCCACGCGCGATGAGCGGATGCGGCGCTTCTTTTCCCTGCTCCAGCGCCCCGCAAGGGGCTCGCCCATCAGGTTGATGACGACATCGACGCCGGCGAAGGCGGCCGCAGGTGGCGTCTCGCTCAGAGGATGCCACTCATGGCTTTCAACGGCATCGCCAAAGTATTCGGCAACCCGATGCGGCCGCCGGCTCAAGACGCGGACATCTGCGCCGACGCTCAAGAGCCGGCGGGTGAGGGCGCGGCCGATGAGCCCTGTGGCACCTGTGATCAGAATTGGCATCAGCGCGCTGGTATCCAGGCAAGAATCACCAAAACTCACGATGAGCAATTGTGGCACCGGGCCGGAGCTTTGTCAGCCGGCGCCAGAAGGAATGCGCATCTTTTTCCCGTTAAAACAGTTCTTTTGCGAAATATGGGCGGCCCCCATCAATTGTCATGAGTGCCATCAGTTGTCACGAGTGTCATTGCGCGAAAGCAGAAAGATCGCTTGCGCCCCCAAGAGGTTCTGGACAAAGCGGGGTGCGCGCACCTCGCGGCGGCCGCTTGAGTCGAGCGTGATCGCCCGCTCGACGCGGGCCTCGACCACATCACAGAGGGCATAAAAGTCCTTGATTGTGCAGAAATGGATGTTGGGGGTGTCATACCAGGTATAGGGCAGATTCCTGGTCACCGGCATGCGGCCGCGGAGCAAAAATTGCAGACGGATCCGCCAATGACCGAAATTGGGGAAGGAAACGATCACACGCCGGCCGATCCGCAACAGCTGCTCGAGCACATGGCGCGGCTGCCGGGTGGCCTGGATGGTCTGGCTCAGAATCGCATAGTCGAAGGCATCATCGGGATAGTCGACGAGGTCGCGGTCGGCGTCGCCCTGGATGACCGAGAGCCCCTTGGCGACGCAAATGTTGACACCACGGCGGCTGATCTCGACACCGCGGCCGCGCACAGACCGGGTCGCGGCGAGGAGCTGCAAGAGGGCGCCATCCTCGCAGCCGACATCGAGCACGCGGCTGCCACGGGCGACGAGCTCGGCAATCAGCAGATGATCGCGGCGGGGATTTGCAGCCCCTTCCCGCCGCTCGTTCTCGAGGGCAAGCGCCACCGCCTCAGCCCTCCCCCTCGCCGGGCAGGCCGCAACGCGCGGCCATGGCATTGACGAAGCCTCTCACGGTGGCGAACAGCTCGGGCACCTCGAGCAGGAAGGCGTCGTGGCCCTTGTCGGTCTCGATCTCGACAAAGCTCACATCGGCGGCCACGGCATTGAGGGCCTTGACGATCTGGCGGCTCTCGCGCGTGGGGTAGAGCCAGTCGCTCGTGAACGAGACCACGCAAAAGCGGGTGCGCGTGTTGAGAAAGGCATTGGCCAGCTTGCCGCCGAACTCGGCCGGCAAGTCGAAATAATCCATGGCGCGTGTGATGTAGAGATAGCTGTTGGCATCGAAGCGGTCGACGAAGCCATAGCCCTGATAGCGCAGATAGCTCTCGACCTGAAAGTCGGCATCAAAGCCGAAAGTGACATCCTCGCGGTCCTGGAGATTGCGGCCGAACTTGTTGTGAAGCGCCGTCTCGGAAAGATAGGTGATGTGCGCCGCCATGCGCGCGACGGCCAGCCCCTTGCGCGGCACCTTGCCCGCCTCGATATAGCGCCCGCCGCACCAGTCCGGGTCGGCCATCACCGCTTGCCGGCCGACCTCGTGAAAGGCGATGTTCTGTGGCGAGTGCCGCGCCGTGGTGGCGATGGGTAGCGCACAAAAGGCGCGATCGGGATATTTGGCGACAAAATCGAGCACCTGCATCCCACCCATGGAGCCGCCCGCCACCATGAACACCCGCTCGATTCCGAGCCGGTCGAGAAGGCGCACCTGAGCGCGCACCATGTCGGCGATGGTGATGACGGGAAAGTCGAGCCCATAGACCCGGCCGGTTTCGGGGTTGAGCGAGCTCGGGCCCGTCGAGCCCATGCAGCCACCAATGATATTGGCGCAAATGACAAAAAAGCGGTTGGTGTCAATCGGCTTGCCGGGGCCGATCATGGTCGCCCACCAGCCCGCCTTGCCGGTGATGGGATGGTCGTTGGCGGCGTACTGATCGCCCGTGAGCGCATGGCAGACAAGCACCGCATTGGCGCGTGCCGCATCGAGCGTGCCATAGGTCTCATAGGCGAGCTCAAAGCGCTCGAGCTTGCGGCCGCTGTCGAGCGGGAGCGGGCGCTCGAAGGTCATGATTTTCGCGCTCGGCCCCAGGCGCGCGGAGGCACGCGCATGCGCCTTGCTGCTGGTGTTCATGTTCTCGGGGCTCTTGCCGGGTATGATCTCGGTCATAGGTGCGGTGATCGCCTGGCCCATTCCTCGGCGCCGGGGCGCCGGCCGACAAGACGCCCGCCGGCCGTTCACGCATCTCAGGGGTTGATGCCAGGGCGCGTGATCTTTCCTTTGATTTTGCGGCGCATGGCGCCTATCAGTTGAGCGCAAATCTGCCCAACATATAGCAAGCCGGGCCGCGGCTTGCGATATTGCGATTTGTGGCAGCCGGGCTGTGGTCTGCGAAATTGCGACTTCGGGCAGCCAGATGGCGATTTGCGGCAGCCAGGCCGTGGTTTGCGGTGGGCCCGCGCCCGGCGCTGGTTTGTGGTGACGCCACCACCAGCCGCCGCCAATCTTTGGCTGCCCGCCGCCAGCCGCCGACCGCCCGGCCCAAATCTGCCACGTCGCACAGCCATTGCAAGGACCATGAGCAAGAACGCGCCAGTGAACGCGCCCATAGATGCGCCAATGAACGCTCCCATGGATGGCCCCCGGCCACGGGCCGGCATCGGCGGGATCGCGCCCTACCAGCCGGGCGACAGCGCCCTCGCCGGTGAGGGGCGTGTGATTAAGCTGTCATCGAACGAGTCGCCCCTCGGCCCAAGCCCCAAGGCGGTCGAGGCGGTGCGTGCCATCGCAGGCGAAGGGCTCGCGCGCTATCCCGATGGCAGCGCCCATGCGCTGCGGGCCGCCATTGCGGCTCGCTATGGCCTCGATGCCGGGCGCATTGTGTGTGGTGCGGGCTCGGACGAGTTGCTCGGCCTTTTGGCTGCCGCCTACCTCGAGCCGGGCACCGAGGCGATCCATACCGAGCATGGCTTTCTCGTCTATGAAATCGTCATCCGCGCCAACGACGCCCGGCCGGTGGTGGCGCCTGAGCGGGAGCTGCGGGCCGATGTCGATGCCATACTCGCCGCTGTCAGCGAGCGCACCCGCATTGTCTTTCTCGCCAATCCCAACAACCCGACCGGCACTTATCTGCCCATCGATGAGGTGCGGCGGCTCAGAGCCGGCTTGCCCGGCCATGTGTTGCTCGTGCTCGATGCCGCCTATGCGGAGTATGTCCGGCGCAATGACTATGAGGCCGGCATCGAGCTGGTGGCCACCAGCGACAATGTGGTGATGACCCGAACGTTCTCGAAAATCCATGGCTTGGCAGCGCTCAGGCTTGGCTGGGCCTATTGCCCGCCTGCCGTGGCCGATGCGCTCAACCGCATTCGGGGCCCCTTCAATGTCTCGACGGCGGCGATCGCGGCGGGCATTGCGGCCATCGAGGACGCGGCTCATGTCGAGGCGGCCGTCGCCCACAACGAGCGCTGGAGCGCCTGGCTGACGGATGCGCTCACCGGGCTTGGGATCGAGGTCACACCGAGCGTTGGCAACTTCCTGCTTTTGCATTTCCCCGATGACCCGAGCCATAACGCGGCCGCCGCCGATGCTTTCCTCAAGGAGCAGCGGATCATCCTCAGGCGGCTCGACAACTATGGTCTCAGCGGTGTCCTGCGGCTCACCATCGGCACCGAGGAAGAGAACCGGGCCGTGGTCGAGGCGCTTGAGCGCTTCATGGCAGGCGCCAGGGCGAACCAGAGAGGGGCGTTGAGGGGGGAGGGGAATGAGCGCGCGGCCACGGGCCGCGGCGGCAGCTCGAAGCCGGCGGAAGGGGCGCCTGAGAGGCAATGACGAGCGCCGTCAAGAAACCGCTCTTTGAGGCGATCGCCCTCATTGGCCTCGGGCTGATCGGCGCCTCCATCGGCCATGCCGTGCGCCGGCATGGTCTGGCGCGGCGCATCCACGGCACCGCGCGCACGGCCGCAACGCGCAAGACGGCGCTTGCGCTCGGGATTGTCGATGCCACCTTCGAGAGCGCGCCAGAGGCGGCGGCGGGTGCCGACCTCGTCATCCTTTGCACGCCCGTGGGCACCTTCGGCGAGCTGGCGAAGGCACTCGCCCCGGCGCTCGAGGAGGGCGCGATCCTGAGCGATGTCGGCTCGGTCAAGCAGGCGGTCATTCGCGATGTCGGCCCCCATGTGCCGGATGGCGTGCACTTCATCCCGGCACACCCCATCGCCGGCACCGAGCAGTCGGGGCCTGAGGCGGGCTTTGCCGAGCTCTTTGAAGGGCGCTGGTGCGTGCTTACGCCCCTTGCCGAGACCGACGCCGGGGCCCTTGGGCGGCTCGAGGCCTTCTGGCGCGCACTCGGCAGCCAGGTGGAGATCATGGAGGCCGACCACCACGATCTGGTGCTCGCCATCACCAGTCACCTGCCGCACCTCATTGCCTACAACATCGTCGGCACGGCGGCCGATCTCGAGGAGGTGACGAAATCCGAGATCATCAAGTTCTCGGCCGGCGGCTTTCGCGATTTCACGCGCCTTGCGGCCTCTGATCCCGTCATGTGGCGCGATGTCTTTCTCAACAATCGCGAAGCGGTGCTCGAGACACTGGGGCGCTTCAGCGAGGACCTGGCGGCGCTCCAGCGGGCCATCCGCTGGAGCGATGGCGAGGCGCTCTATGAGCTCTTCAGCCGCACGCGCGCCATTCGCCGCGGGATCATCGAGGCGGGGCAAGACACGAGCGCGCCGGACTTTGGCCGGATCGCAAAGCCGCAGGGCTCCGCCGCTGCACCCGCCAGGGGCAGAGGGGGCGGGAAGCGGCCATAAGAGCAGATGGGGGACCGCTTAGGCC
>WGBL01000149.1 GCA_015494375.1 Hyphomicrobiales bacterium
CGCCAAGGGCGCTGGCTGAGACCGAGGCCGTCGTGGTCAATGCCGGCGAGGATGCGGAATTCGGCACCGATGATCTTGTGAGGCTCTTGAAGGAGCGGCTCGACGACGGCCGGCTTGTGATCGGCAGCCGCAAGATCCCCCTCGAGGTGCGCGATGGCATTTTGCGAACCGGGCGCGTTGTCATCGATGACAAGGCGGGGGCGCGGTTTGCCGTCGCAACAACCCTCGAGCTCACGAGTTTCGAGCTCAACAGCTCCTGGGTCCTCCAGCAAATGGGCAAAGGAGAGCAGGCCTTGCCCCCTGTCACCATCAGGTACAAGGGCAATGTCTTCGATCTCGCCGCACTCGAGCCGCAAATCGAGGCCGGGGCCCTCCAGCGCGAGCTCGTCGTGCGCAAAATGGAGGCCGACGTCGCCCGGCTGGAGCGGCTGCGACAACTCGAGGAAGCGCGTGAGCGCGCGCGCGAGGCCGAGAAGGCTCGGCTGCGCCCCGAGAAGCGCCCCGAGAAACCCGAGCCGGCAGGCGCCGAGGTGCCCCCCGCGGCTGCGGGCGATGGGGCAATTGGGGCAACTGGAGCGACCGGAGCAAATGGGGGCGACCTGAATGGGCCCGCTCAGCCGGCTCAAGACAGCCGCCCAGATGAAGAGGCGAGTGTGCCGGCACCCGAGGTGATCGTGACATTGCCGCTGCCGGAAATTCCGGAGGAAAGCGTACCGGAAGGAGCCCAGGCCAGGGGCGAGAAGCCCATCCCGCTGCCGCTCCCCGGGATCAGGCCCAAACCGCGCCTTGATCCACACGCAATCGGTGCGGCGAACGACCAGAGGCCGAGGGCGACTCGGCAGAGAAACAAGACTGCGAGCGAGGAAGAGGACTGGCGCTCAGTTCTCATTCCGCAATCGTCGAGCAATGCCGCTCCCGCGGCCAAGACAAGCGCCCGGAGAAAGGTCCGCAAGCGTCCAAGGAGAGTGCGGCGTTCGAGGCCTCCGCGGCGCCTAAAGCGGCAGCCGAGCCGAAGCATCAATCTGTTTCCATCGGCGGACCGCTGAGAAGGGCACCGCGCACCATGGAGCTTTGCACAGCTTGGCGCCCGATCATAGCATCCTCCACCCGTCTCCTGGGTCAGATAGATGTGAGACTTTGGCACTGCAGCCGCCCTCGCCCGCCCGCTACAGCGCGATCTGAAGGCGCGCGAAAAAGTAAACGAGCGATCCTTCCGGCCTTCCGGCGCTCCCTCGATCGGCTCTGCGCGCGGGCTTGTCGTGGAGGGGGGAGGAGAATGGACGCGCCGCGCCCTCGGGGGATGCCATCGTCAACTGAGCAGCAAGAGCAGCCCCGAGATCGTGACCAGCGAGAGCGCCGTCCCGAGGGCGATGGAGCCCGAGACCGAGCCCACCGCCCGCTCATAGCGGGCGGCGAAGAGATAGGCATTGGCGCCTGTGGGGCAGGCCGAAAGGATGACGACAACCCCAGCCGCCACCCGGTCGAGGCCGAATAGGTGGGCCGCCAGCAGCCAGGCGAGGAGGGGATAGACCAGGAGCTTGAGGAGCGTGATCGTGACAATGGTTCTGATCTCGCCCTTGATCTCGAATTGGGCCAGGCTCATGCCGAGCGAGAACAGCGCGCTCGGGATTGCCGCCTGGCCGAGCAGCGCAATGATCCTGTCGGGAACCGTGGCGATGGCGAGCCCCGTCTGCCGCCAGACGAGCCCGGCGACGATGCCAATGAGGATGGGATTGCGGGCAAGGTCGCCGACGAGGGTGCGGATGAGGAGCGGCCAGGATGGCGCCCCTGCCCCCGCTGTCGCCTCGACCTGGAAGGTCGCCAGCAGCCACAGCACCGGAGCATGAAACGCAATGAGTAGTGCAAGCGGGGCGGCCGCCGCCTCGCCGAAGTGGCCGAGAGTGAGCGGTATTCCCATCATCACGGTGTTTCCGAATGCGGCCCCCATGGCAATGGCGGCCGAATCGGCAGGCGGACGCGCAAGTGGCAACCGCGTTGCCACGCTGGCCAGCAGCCAGACGAGGGCGGTGGCGCCGAAAAAGCTGAACAACAGAGCGGGCGGCAGGCTTTCCGGCAAGGCCACCGTGGCCATGGTGCGAAAGAGGAGCGCCGGCATGGCGATGGTGAAAACGAAATCGGCAAGCCCCTTGCCCGTGCCGGGCCCCAGCACATTGCCGAGCCGCGCAGCGAGCCCGAGGGCCATCAGCCCGAAGACGGGACCGACGGTTGCAAAGACTTGCGCCATGGTCTGGCTCCGGAGTTGCGTTGCTCTTGGACGTTCTCAGCCTCTACGGCTCTTTTTGTTTGCGCCTCTGGCAAGGGAATGGCTCCTGACAAGGGAATGGCTCCGGGAAGGAGAGCGTCTGTAAGCTCTTTCCTTGCGCGCCCTACCTAACGAGTGCTCAGGGCGAATCCGGTGGCCGCCGGTTCCGGTGGCCGCCGATGCGGGAGGGTGATTCCTCGAAGTGGCCTCCAGCGATCGGCCTCGCCTCGACCGGTCGGCTTTGTCTCATCCGGTCGGCCGTCCGTCTCGCCTCATCCGGTCGGCCGACACACCCCCCGGCACGCGTGCGGGCCCGCCATGCCATACTGAGCCGGGCAACTGGCGCAAGCCACCTCCCAGCACACGTGCGGGGCCCGCTCAAGGCTCTCGGTGATGGCGGCAATGGGTGTGGTCCGCAACCACCTCGATGACCCGGCACTCGCGCGTGGTGCCGCCGGGGCAGGCGCGCACCATCTCGGCGATCTCGTCTCTCAGCGCCTGCAGCCGGGCGAGCCGGTTGTCGATGGCCGCGAGGTGGCGCCGCGCGATCGCGTCGGCGTCGGCGCAGGCTGCATCGGGATCATCGGCAAGCCTGAGCAAGGCGGCGATATCGTCAATGGCAAAACCGAGCGCGCGGGCATGGCGGATGAAGGCCAGCCGCTTGACGTCGGCCTCGTCATAAAGGCGCCGGCCGCTCGCCGTTCGGGGCGGCGGAGGCATGAGGCCGATGCTCTCATAGTAGCGGATGGTCGCCACCTTGACCCCGCTTGCGGCCGCGGCTCGACCGATACTGAGGCCGTGGCGGTTGCGGTCAGGCTCTTGCGGTCTCCTCAGTCTTTGTCGTTCGCGCCTCTTCACCGGGCCTCTCCTTTCAGTCGGTCCCCTGGGCGGCACTCAAGCATCGAGCAGCACGCTGCCCCGACTTAGGTCTTGATCCTCTAGCCACTAGAGAATGTAGGCTTGCCGCGCAAGCAGGAATTGCGAGCAGGAATTGGGCGTCACCGCCCCCGCGCCCGCCATCGCCCGCGACCGTGATGGGTGTATCGGTGTGTCGGTACGGCGATGTTGCGCCCCTTGGTGAGGTTCGACTGGAACGATGAACGAGCAGAGCACGACAGCCCCCGCTTCCGCCCCCGCCCGCGATCATGTCCATGCCCATGCCCATGACCATGCCGCCTGCCAATGTGCGGGCCATGTCGATTTCTCGGGCCTCGATCCCAATTACAAGCGCGCCCTCTGGCTCGTGATTGCACTCAACGGCGCGATGTTCGCCGTTGAGATGATCGCCGGTCATGCCGCGGGCTCGGAAGCGCTCAAGGCCGACGCCCTCGACTTTCTCGGCGATACCCTCACCTACGGCATCAGCCTCGCCGTGATCGGCCGTTCGTTGCGGGTGCGCTCGAGCGCTGCGCTTCTCAAGGGCGCGAGCCTTTTTTTCATGGCCCTTTGGGTGCTGGGCAGCACGCTCTGGCGGGTCTTTTCGGGCGGCGTGCCGGAGGCGCCTGTCATGGGCATCGTGGGGGTGCTTGCGCTTGCCACCAACCTTGCCAGCGTGCTGCTCCTGGTCCGCTACAAGGACGGCGACGCCAATGTCCGCTCGGTCTGGCTCTGCTCACGCAACGACGCGATTGGCAATGTTGCGGTGATGCTGGCTGCGCTCGGCGTCTGGGGCACCGCCACCTTTTGGCCCGACGTTATCGTGGCGGCCATCATGGCGAGCCTTTTCCTTGGCTCCTCGTTTCAGATCCTGCGCCAGGCCTGGGCCGAGTGGCGCACAAGCCACGATGACGAGGGCGAGGGCTGAGGCTGCCGCTGGCCTGGCTGTTTCCGCTCAGAAGTCTCGTGATCACCCCCCTCGCCACAGCTTCTGGCAATGGCGGTGCGCGTTCCGGTGGGGCCCGACAACACAACCCCGAGCATCACCCTCTCACCCTCCCGACACGAAACCCGATACGCCATCCAGTGCGGAGACGTTGTTGAATTCTTTACCGGTTTGTGCTTATTCCTTGGGCCATGACACCACGACCTCACAGAGCTGGGCTCACCCGAGCCGCGATCAAGCGAATTGGCGGGCGAATTAGCCGCCCGGGCGCCTGAGCGCACCGGGTTCGCGCCTCGCCTCGGGACGGTCGACCTGAGCGGGGCAAACACAGCGACAAAGTCCTGATCCAATCCAGCAATTGTGAAGGTTTCCAATCATGTCCATGGCATCCATGGCGCCTCAAAGGGCGCCCCAAGGAGCGTCCACGCGCTTTTCGCCGGCGGCCGGCGCACACGACACCCAGAGACAGGCGAGCGCTGCTGAGAGCGTGGCCACCGGCACAATACGAGAGCGAAAGGCTGAGCAGCCTGAACAAACTGTCAA
This sequence comes from Hyphomicrobiales bacterium, assembly GCA_015494375.1. Classification (GTDB taxonomy): domain Bacteria; phylum Pseudomonadota; class Alphaproteobacteria; order Rhizobiales; family S144-23; genus S144-23. The sequence continues at coordinate 4,629 of WGBL01000149.1, forward strand.
GGCGCTCTATCATGTCGTCGGCTCAAGCGATCCCGAGCTCCTCCCACGGCTCTTGCAGCCCTTCGCCAAGCTCGGCGTGATGCCCCATCGCGTCCATGCCTCGACCGAGGATGGCGACGGCTCGGAGATGGCGGTCGATCTGCGGCTCTGTGGCGTGCCACTCGCACGGGCGCGTCAGATCGAGCGCATGCTGCGCGCAACCATCGGCACACGCCAGGTGCTCGCCGTCATAGAGCGCTGAGGGCCAGCGCCGAGGCGCCCGTCCATCGTTTCCGAATAACAGTTTGAACCGCGCCATGGGGCTGCCCAATCGCTTTGTCATTGTCCCGCAGGGCCGAATTGTGCCAGTTTTGGCGCGTTTGAGATTTCGTGCGGGAGGGTCCGATGGTCAAATTTGAGGGGAGGGCGCGGTTCGGCTTGTTGCACACTCTGGTCCGGGGCGTGTTGCTGATAGGCTTGTTGCTGGCAACGGCCATGATGTGGGTCGCCCAGAGCCGGATGGCCGAGGCGGCCGAGGACGGGCCGACGCCCGAGGAGTATGTGGCCCAGGCGGGGCCCGGCGCGAAGATCGTCCCCGCCGGCCGGCTCACCATTGATGGGCGCGTCGTCCGCTGCGGCAATTGGCCCACCGTCATCGACCCCAATCTCGATGACTATGGCGCGGCTTATCCGGGGTTCCTCATACTCAATCCCAACAAGCTCGGCAGGCTGCCGGTGGCGGTCAAGCTGTGGATCTATGCCCACGAATGCGCCCATCAATATCGTGGTCCCGATGAGACGCGCGCCGACTGCTTCGCCGTCCAGCGTGGCCGCCGCCAAGGGTGGCTCTCACCAAGCGGGATCGAGCAGATTTGCAGCTTCATCAGGCCGGCGGTGGGTGATGCAATGCATTTTGCGGGCTCGGAGCGCTGTGCCCGGATGCGCCAGTGCTATCCCAGAAAGCGCGACGATCTGCCCGAGCCAGTGAGCCGCTTCAAGGCCTGGGTTGGTTCCCCCTCGGATCGATAGTCCAGATCTATATCAGCGACGCGGTGCCAAACCGGAACTGTATCAGCGACGCGGCCCCCGTGGGGTTCTTTTGCGATAGGGTTCTTTGCGGCTTTGCAACCCGGGCCAGGGGCGCGTCGAGTTCCAGCGGGCGCCTGTTGCGCCAAAACCTCCGAGGCGCGCACGCCATGCTAGAATCGGCTCGTCATGGGGTTCGTCGATACCACAATCAAGCTGCTCGGGCTGTCGAAGGTCATCCACGCCTGGTATCAAAGCCTTGCAAGCGCCGACCTCGCCGCGCGTGAGCGCGTCGCCCGATATTGCGAGCAGATTGCCGAGACCCTGGCCCGCGCCGGCGCGGCCTTTGCGGCGCTCGCCTCTGACCCGGGCGCCGAGAAGCCGGCTCGGACGGTGCGGCGCGAGTTCGGCCGCCTTGCAGGCTATGTCGAGGACATCACGATAGCGCTTGAGGATCATCTTGACGGGCGCAAGCTGGCGGGCGTTAAAAGGCGTCTCAAGTCATTGCTCGACGACGAGCGCTTGACGAACGCCATAGCCGGGGCCGATGCCCGCAGTGTCGCGCGGCTGGCGGAAGCCGAGGGCTACTTTCGCGCCCTTGCCGACCGACTTCGTGCCTGAACCCGAGCCGCGTGGTGCCTGAGCCGAGGCGCCTCGTACCGGGGCCGTGACGCAGTGGGCACGGCACAATGGACAACGCCGCTCCGGAAAGGCGGTGGCAGGGAGACAGTCCGATGGAGAAATTCACCACACTCACGGGCGTTGCCGCCCCCTTGCCGATGATCAACGTCGACACCGACATGATCATCCCCAAGCAGTTCCTGAAAACCATCAAGCGCACGGGGCTCGGCAAGAACCTCTTCGATGAGCTCCGCTATGACGACGAGGGGCGCGAGCGGCCCGATTTCGTGCTCAACAAGCCCGCCTATCGCGAGGCCAAGATCCTGGTCACGGGCGAGAACTTCGGCTGCGGCTCGAGCCGCGAGCATGCGCCCTGGGCGCTCCTTGATTTCGGCATCCGCTGCATTATCGCACCGTCCTTTGCCGACATCTTCTATGGCAACTGCTTCAAGAACGGCATTCTGCCCATCGTCTTGCCACAGGCCGAGGTCGACAAGCTCATGGACGATGCCGAGCGCGGCGCCAACGCCACCCTCACAATCGACCTTGAGGCCCAGGAGATACGCGGGCCCGACGGCGGTGTGATCCGCTTCGACATCGACCCGTTCCGCAAGCACTGCCTCTTGAACGGCCTCGACGACATTGCGCTCACCCTCGAGAAGGCCGACAAGATCGCAGCTTTCGAGGAAAGGGTGGCCCAGACGCGACCTTGGGTGTGAACATGGCACGGGCCTCGCGTCGCCCCACGCTTCTCAAAGGAGCCTTGCCCACCGTGACGCTCAATCGCGTGCGCGAGGCCAATCCGCATTGGGAAGGAAAACCGGGCCCCGAAGCCCCAGAATTCCGACGTTACATTTTTCCTCGTCTCTACCGACTGTTGACGAGGGGGCTCACGCCGGTCGTGGCCCTGCGTGGGCCACGGAGAATTGGCAAGACCATACTTGTGCGCCAAGTCATGGATCAGTTGCGATCCGACGGCGTCCCTGCCTCACACATTCTCTATATGCCCTTCGACGCACTGCGCAGCCTGCGCGGCATCCCCGACCTCGTGCTCGAGCTGGCGACATGGTATGAGGCGACGATCCTGGGGATGACCATCAACGAGGCGGCTCGCGAGGAACGAGACGTCTATTTTCTCCTCGATGAGGTGCAGGACCTCATCAACTGGGCCCCGCAAGTCAAGCACCTCGTCGACAATCGGTCGGTTCGCGTCTTGTTGACGGGCAGCTCCTCGCTCAGGATCGAGCTCGGTCAGGACAGCCTTGCAGGTCGTGTGACGACGATTGATTTGGGGCCTTTGCTTTTGAGAGAGATTTCAGGACTGCGCTATGGATTTAGAGGCCAGCCGCGGTGGCCGAGCAACGGGGTTGCCGATATCACGCGCATTGACTTTTGGAGAGATGCGAAGCTTGCGGTGAGGCTGGAGCAGCGACAGCGTGATCGAGCATTCGATTCGTTTTCGGCGCGCGGCGCCTATCCAATTGCGCATCAAGATCCCGGGCAAGATTGGCAAGAGCTGGCCAATTACCTTAATGAGACAGTGGTTAGGCGGGTCATACAGCACGATTTGCGGCTGGGGGAACGCGGTCGAAAACGCGATGAGAGTTTATTGAGAGCTATCTTCCTTATGAGTTGTCGCTATGCGGGACAAGCTATTCCCTTCTCGACGTTTGCCGAGGAATTGAAGGCGGTCTATTCTGCCAATGTGGGGAAGGATCGGGTGCGGAATTATCTTCGTTTTCTTGATTCCTCTCTGCTATTGCGTCTTATCGAACCGCTCGAGCTGCGTCTCAAGAGAAAGAAGGCGCCGAGTAAGATTTGCCTCAGTGACCATACACTAAGAGCGAGCTGGCTCGGTGAGATCGTCCCTTTGAGCCCACGCCAGCTCGCGCGCCAGTCCGATCCCGCCATCAGCACCATTGCCGGGCATCTCGCCGAGAGCACACTTGGTTACTATCTTTCTGAAATTCCCAATATTTCGTTAGCGTGGTACCCGGCCCGCGGAAGTGAGCCCGAGATCGACTTCGTGGTGAGCGTCGGCGATCAACGCATTCCCATCGAGGTGAAATACCAGAGAAAGATTGATCGCAGACGCGACGGCGCGGGCATTGTTCGCTTTTGTGAGAATAAACTCAATCGCGCGCCCTTCGGTTTACTCGTCACACAGCTCGACGGCGCACGTTCTGACGATGAGCGAATTCTGACGATCTCGCTTGCTTCGCTGCTCTGGCTGCGCTAGCCGCAACGTGAGCGCGTATATCCGCCAGTCCATTGTTTTGGGAGATTGCACATGGCGACATACGATTTGCTTTTGCTGCCGGGCGATGGCATCGGGCCTGAGGTGATGGCCGAGGTCTCGAGGATCATCGACTGGCTCAATGCTCAAGCCCAAGGGCGCGCGACATTCAACACCGAGAGCGATCTTGTGGGCGGCGCCGCCATCGACGCCCATGGCATCCCCATCAGCGACGCCACGATGGAAAAGGCGCTCGGGGCCGATGCGGTGCTGTTTGGCGCGGCCGGCGGGCCCAAATGGGACGATGTCGCCTACGAGATAAGACCCGAGGCGGGCCTCCTGGCTCTCCGGAAAGAGCTCGACCTCTTTGCCAACTTGCGGCCCGCCATCTGCTATCCGGCACTTGCAGACAGCTCGCCCCTCAAGCGTGAACTGGTCGAGGGCGTCGACCTCATGATCGTGCGCGAGCTCACGGGCGGCGTCTATTTCGGCGAGCCCAAGGAGATCGTCGAGCTTGGCAACGGCCAGAAGCGCGCGGTTGACACGCAGGTCTACGAGACCTGGGAGATCGAGCGCATCGCACGGGTTGCCTTCGATCTCGCCCGCAAGCGGCGCAACCAGGTGCATTCGGCGGAAAAGCGCAATGTCATGAAGTCGGGTGTGCTCTGGCGCGAGGTGGTGAGTGCGGTCCATGCCGCCGACTATGCCGACGTCACGCTCGAGCACATCCTTGCCGACAATTGCGCCATGCAGCTCATCCGCGCACCCAAGCAGTTCGATGTTATCGTCTGCGATAATCTCTTCGGCGACATGCTCTCGGACGAGGCGGCGATGATGACGGGCTCGCTTGGTATGCTGCCCTCGGCATCGCTCGGCAGCCCCGATGAGAGCGGCCGGCGCAAGGCACTCTATGAGCCGGTCCATGGCTCGGCGCCCGACATTGCAGGACAAGGCAAGGCCAACCCCATCGCCATGATTGCGAGCTTTGCCATGGCGCTGCGGTATTCCTTCGACATGGCTGCCGAGGCCGACGTTGTCGAAGGCGCCATCGCGCGCGTGCTCGAGAAGGGCCTGCGCACACCCGATATCGCGGCGCCCGGCACCGAAGTGGTGGGAACGGCCGAGATGGGCGCCGCCATCCTCGAAGAGATGGAGGCGGGCTCGTGAGGCCCTCATAACCTTGCCCCAATCTCGTGCCAAGCCGCGCGCCATGCACATGATACGCCTTTTGCTTGCTGCTGCCATTGCAGCGCTCCTTGCGGCCACCCCGGCGCGGGCGGGCGAGGAGAAGGTGCCGCTCGACCCCAAGCTCGAGGCGCTGCTCGCCAAAGAAAAGGCCGCGCGCAAGGCCTGCAAGGTGCGCATTTGCGCCATTCTCCGCTCACGCAAGAGCGAGGGCGAGGACATTTCATGCCAGGTGGTGAAAACCTGGCTCAAGGAAGACATTCAGAAGATCATCGCCCGCTCGCGCCTCACCTGGCCCTGGGGCCACGCCCGCTGCGAGACGCAGCTCTCGCTTGAGCGCGCGATGCTTGCCAAGGCCATGTCCGAGGAAGAGTACGAGGCCAAGCTGCCGTCTCACCGGGTGGCCTGCGTTCTCGATCGAGCAAAGGAAGGCAAGACTTACGAGTTTGTCCTCAACGGCTCCGCCGCCATCACTTTCAAGAACGGCAAGGCGGTGGCGGGCCGGATCACCTGGGGCAAGCTCGAGGCACCGACACTCATCAAAGGGCTCTTGTGGTCGGCGACGGGGCTTGACAACAAACTC
>WGBL01000150.1 GCA_015494375.1 Hyphomicrobiales bacterium
CCTCCGCCCCCGCCCCCGTCCTCGAGCCGGCGTATGGCTTTGGCCATATCCTCGGGCGAGACGAGACCGCGCTCGACCAAAAAAGTGCTCAGATCACCCATGCTGCCGTCCGCTTTGTCCAACGCCTTTGCCCAACGCCCATGTCCATGTGTCCATGCTCGCCGCCGGTCCCGTCACCCCCAACAGGCGGGCACCCAATGGGTGTCTGCGCCGGTTGGTCCAGGAATCGAGGCCCGCATGACTCCCGCATGACTATAGCGCAACTCGCAAACCATAGTGCAACTCCGATGCAGAGGTTTAACAACCGGGCGGTGATGCCCCCAACGCTGATTCTCGAGCCAAACCCAGCCTGCGATTCTCCCCAGCCCGCGCCTTCGGACAATTCGCGAACAAAGCCCGTAAAACCGCCTAGGTTCCGCAACTTACAGCTCACTTGCCAAACTGGAACAAATCGTGTACATTTGGCGACGTTGTCAGCGCCGAGCGAGCATGGAATAAGGAGAGGGCAAATGAGCAATAAAGAAGGACCGGTGCTCACGGTCATCGAGGGGGATAGGATGGACAAGGAAAAGGCGCTCGAGGCGGCGCTGGCACAGATCGAGCGAAGTTTCGGCAAGGGCTCGGTGATGAAGCTCGGTGCCGACCAGAGACTCGACGTCGCAGCGATCCCGACGGGCTCGCTCGGGCTCGACATTGCCCTTGGCATCGGCGGCCTGCCACGCGGCCGGGTGATCGAGATCTTTGGCCCTGAGTCGTCAGGCAAGACCACACTCGCACTCCATACGGTGGCCGAGGCGCAAAAGCGGGGCGGCATCTGCGGCTTTGTCGATGCCGAGCATGCGCTCGATCCGGTCTATGCCAGCAAGCTCGGGGTCGATGTCGAGGAGCTGATCATCTCACAGCCCGACACGGGCGAGCAGGCGCTCGAGATTGCCGACACGCTGGTGCGCTCAGGCGCGCTCGACGTTCTTGTCATCGACAGTGTCGCAGCGCTCGTGCCCCGGGCCGAGCTCGAGGGCGAGATGGGCGAAAGTCTGCCCGGCCTGCAGGCGCGGCTCATGAGCCAGGCCCTGCGCAAGCTTACGGCATCCATCTCGCGCTCGGGCACCATGGTGATTTTCATCAATCAGATTCGCATGAAGATCGGCGTCATGTTCGGCAGCCCCGAGACGACAAGCGGTGGCAATGCGCTCAAGTTCTATTCCTCGGTGCGCCTCGACATTCGCCGCATCGGTGCCATCAAGTCCCACGACCAGGTGATTGGCAATCAGACCCGCGTCAAGGTGGTGAAGAACAAGGTCGCCCCTCCCTTCAAGCAGGTCGAGTTCGACATCATGTATGGCGAGGGTGTCTCGAAGACAGGCGAGCTCATCGATCTCGGCGTCAAGGCGGGTGTGGTTGAGAAATCGGGCTCCTGGTTCTCGTATGAGGATCAGCGCATCGGCCAGGGCCGCGAGAACGCCAAGACCTTTCTTAAAGAACATCCCGAGGTGGCCGCGGCACTCGAGCGCGACATCCGGCTGAGTGCGGGCCTTCCGGTCGAAGACGATGTTGCCGCCGGCCCAGCTGGCGAGGCCGGCTCCACAGACGCTGCAGAAGGCGCTGTCGGCGCCGGTGGGGGCGGCGGTGAAGCGGCGGCCGCCTCGCCCGCGAGCACCGCCAAGAAGGCCGGCAACAATGTCGCCGACATCCGCAAGGCCAAGCGGGCCAGTGGCGGGCGCGGCAAGTAGCGCCCCGCCGAACCCTCATTTGTCGGGACGGTGCTATAATCGGGCATGGGCCATCAACGGGGATGTGCCAAAAACGAGGATGTTCCATAAACCAGAGAGAGCGGGCGGGGCTGTGCCGCTCCCTTGTCATCAACTCGCGCGTCATCAACGCACGCAAACTCAGGCGCCCGGGCCGAGCCTCAGGCACAAGGCCGAAGCCACAGGTCCGGAATGTCTCCCGATGTCTCTGAGCCCGATGTCTTTGGCCTCATGTCTCTGATATGACCACTTCCGGGGCCGGAGAAGGCACAACCATCGAATGTGTAGCTGGCAAACCGGCGCATGTGAGGCTGGCGGAGAGGAAGGGATTCGAACCCTCGAGACGGTTTTGCCGTCTACTCCCTTAGCAGGGGAGCGCCTTCGACCACTCGGCCACCTCTCCACCGCCGCTTATGCCCATTGCCTGCGCGATTTTCAAGGGGGTCGCCGCAAGGGTGGTACAATCGCGCGCGACGGGAGCACAAGAGGCGCGCAGCGGAGCACCCAGGAACACGCGGGGGCGCTCAAGGCGCACGCGCCGGGGCCTGAAGGCGCTGCGGCAGAGGCCCAAGGAGAACACGACAGAAGCGCAAGGAGCATAGGACAGGGCCGACAGGGACGCGCGACGACTCCCACGGCTCGCAACGCTGAAAAGGGGCGCGCAGTGCGCCACGCGAGGACCACAAGTGCGCGCGGGCTAACACAACGGGCAAAAGGCCGCGCAAGGGCCCACGCGCGGACCGCAGGGGGCGCGGGGCTTACACGAGAACCACAAGATGGCTGCCGGTGACCTACATGCTCAGTTCAACCAGCGCGCTATTTCCGCTCATGGCGCTCGTGGCGCTCTTTCCGGTCATGCCGCGCATGCCGCGCGCAGTTTTCGCTCATGGCACTCATGCCGCTCTTGCCGCTCTTATCGCTCTTGCCGCGCGTGGCGCCGCGCCGGCGCCGGCTTCCGGCACATGGACGCCCGGCACATCCGGCACAAGAGCGGGTGAGAGCGCCGGCGCCGCGCCCGCCCCAGCGCGCTTTCCGCAAAGCCGGCCGAGCCGATAGCCGCCATCGACAAGCCCCCAAATGAGCCCGAGCAGCAAATAGAAGTGGCGCCAGTGGTCGCTGTCGATGATGACCCCCTCGAGCACCATTGCCGCGAGCGCTCCGCTGGCCACAATGAGCGGGCCCTGCAAGGGCCCCGGGGCGAGCCCTCGCCCGAGGCCGATGGCCAGTGTGCCGAGCACCAGAGCCAGATAGGCAAAGCCCCCGAGCCAGCCGCCGTTGAGAAACATGTTGAGATAGACGTTGTGCGGCTCCTCGTGGTGGTAACGATGGCCGAAGGTGAGGGCGCCGAGCCCGAGCGGCCTTTCCAGCACGAGATTGAACGCCTTGAGCTGCCCACCGAAGCGCCCTTCTGGGCCGAGGTCATAGAGCTGGGCGAAGCTCGCACGCTCAATGAGGAGCGCTCTTACACTCGGTGAGCGCACGGCCGCGGCGACAGCGAGCGCCAGCACCAGCCCCGCAAGGATCGCAAGGGCCAGAAGGCGCTGACGATCGCGCTCACGGGGCGCTGTGACAAAGGCGCCATAGCCGACAAGCGCAATGCCCGCAGCAAGTGCGAGCCAGGCCCCGCGCGAGAAGCTCAGCAACACCGCAAGGCTCACAAGCACAAGCACAAGCCCCGCCCCCGCCGCCTCGCGCGCGGGCCGCGTCACCAGCCGATAAAAGGCCCAGAGCGCCGCCGGAACGAGCGCTGCACCGAGCACATTGGGGTCTTTGAACGTCCCGCTGGCGCGCCCATACTTGGAAAAAAGCGCCCCAGCGCCGGGCACGAGATCAAAGTAGCCGACCACCGCGCAAAGGGCGGCAAAAACACATGCCCATTGATAGGTATTGAGGAGAAGGGGGCCGCGGCGAACCGGATCGGCGGCCACAAAGCCCGCAATGGCGACGGCGGTGGCAGCAAGAAAGCCGCTGATCAAGTTGTATTTGAAAGTGACGATGGCATCAGCAGCAAAGATCGTGGCGATGAACCCTGTGGCGGCGATCAGCAGGAAACCCGCAAGCCCCAGCCGGCCGAGAGGGCCGAGCGGCGCCAGGCCGAAGAGGGCCAGAAAGACGATGGTGCCCGCCATGAGCACATCGTAGGGGGCGGGCTCGCGAAAGACGATGGTGCTTGCGGCAAGGCTCACGACCACCGCGAGCGTGCCCAGGGCCTCGAGCAGACGGCGTAGCGATTGCGCGCGCGCGGCCCTGTCCGCCGCCACGCGCCACAGGCCCTGCCAGTCGCGAAGCGCTTGTGCGCATGTCGCCCGCCTCCCTTTATCCAAAAAAGAGGCAACGAGGGCGGGCGGCCCCAAGGCCGCGCCAGCCCCGTCAGCGCCATTCCCAACGCGGCCCTCAATAGGCATTCTCGCCCCTCAGCAAGGCAATGGGCGTCAGCGCCAGGATGACGAGGTCAAAAAGCAACGACCAATTGTCGATATAATAGAGGTCATGGGCCACCCGCTTTTCGATCTTCTCGATCGAATCGGTCTCGCCGCGCCAGCCATTGATTTGTGCCCAGCCGGTAATCCCCGGCTTGACACGGTGGCGGGCGAAATAACCCTCGACCACTTCCTCATAGAGCCGGTTCTCGGCCTTGGCCTTGAGGGCGTGGGGGCGCGGGCCGACGAGCGACAGCTCGCCACGAACAACATTGATGAGCTGCGGCAGCTCATCGAGGCTCGTCTTGCGGATAAAGCGCCCCACACGGGTCACCCGCGGGTCGTTTCTGGTGACGAGCCGCTCGGCATTCTCGTCCGCCGCCTCGACATACATCGAGCGGAACTTGAAGACCTCGATGAGCTCGTTGTTGAAGCCATAGCGCTTCTGGCGGAAGAAGACGGGGCCCCTGCTGTCGAGCTTGACGGCCAGAGCGATGAGGGCCATGAGGGGCGCTGCGAGTAGAAGCAGGAGGGCGCCCAAGAAGCGGTCCTCAAGTTCCTTGACGAGCCAGCCCCAGTCGTCGAGCGGCTTGTCGAAAAGTGGCAGGAACGGCACATCCCCAATATAGGTATAGGCGCGCGATTGCAGGCGCAGCTTCGAGCCGAGCGCCGAAAGGCGGATGTCAACCGGCAGCACCCAAAGCCTCTTGAGAAGCGTGAGAATGCGCGCCTCGGCCACCGTCGGCAGATTGACGATCAGCAGATCGATGCGCGCGCGCCGGCAATAGGCCTCGAGATCGGCAAACGAGCCGAGGCGGTCGAGACCGGCCAAGGCGCCGCTGTCGTCCCACCTGCTGCGGCGATCATCGAAGACGCCGAGCACTTCGACTTCGTCGGCCGCCGACCTGCGCAGGCGGCGCAGAAGCGCGGCCGCCGTGGCGCCACCGCCGATGATGACGGCGCGGCGCTGGAGGCGGCGCGCACGCGACCAGGCGGCCATGAGACGGGCGACGCCGAGCCGCGCAAGCGCAAGGCCAAGGACCGCCGCCCCAGACCAGCCGGCAAGCCAGAAGCGCAACCCCGCGCTCTCGCCAGCGAGCAGATAGGCCAGCGCAAAGGCCAGCGCAAAGACCCAACCAAGCGCGAGCAAAGGCCGAGCGAGCGCCGTGCGCAGCTCCTTGAGGCGATCGATGGCATAGCCGCCGCTGTGCTGGATGAAACCAAGGCTTGCCACAACAACGAGCCCAATAACACCCGCTGTCATGGGCACACCGATCGCCTCCCTGGGCCCGGCGAGCGCAAACGAAAGGCCGCCCGATAGGGCAAGCATGAGGGCATCGACCAGAACAACAAGCGCCAGCAGCCGCGGCCGATGGATGGGCGTTCTGCTGGCCTTGTCTTCAAGGCCCGCCGCCTCGGCGCTGACCCTTGAGCTTTCGTGTCCCCCCTTCGCTCCCCATCGCTGGCGACCAAGCCTCAGGTCGGGAACAGGCCCATGGCGGGCGGTGCGTCGACGGGCGCGCGCACCCGGCGGTTGCGCCGGCCTCTCGTTTGCGCCCTCATCGTATTGGCGCAGCTCTGTCAGTGTCATGGCGTTGGCACCCTTTGCTTGGGCTCCTGTTGATCGCCTTTTGATCGGCCTTTTGCCCTACGGCATGCGCCTTGCGGCCGATCCGCTTCGACTCCAGGGCCGCAACGACCGATCAGGTCTCGTTGCGTCGTGTCCTGTTTGTGTCGCGTCGTGTGTTGTTGCGTTGTGTTGTGTCGTGGCGCGCTTTGGGACGTCGGCAAGGCCGAGAGTTGCCAAATGCCGGCCCCGCTACCGCCCCGCGCTCACAACGCACGCGTGCAAGATTCGTGCACTTTCCTGGCAGATGCCGCGCCGTCCCTCTTGTGGGTTAACGGGCCCCTGGGAGGTGGCTTCCGCGCATCCCTCATCCACCAGCTGCGCACCAATTGCGCGCAAGCCAGCCGCCAGCGGCGCGCCAATCAACCATCAAACGCGCTCCAGAGAGGCACCAGACGCGCCCTCCTCGCCCTCCTAACAGAAGGCTGGACGGCCCCTTCGCGGCACTTGCAAAATCGCCACCGACGGGTCAAGTTTGGGCGCGATTCGCTTTGCGGCCGCTCGTATAGGCGCGTCCGCTGCCTGGCGCATAGGGACGGGCTTGGCTCCTATGCTGCTCGATGCTGTGCCCGACGTGAGTTTGGCCAGATTCCCTAAGGTGTGCGCCCACGGCGCCGCCGTCGGTCGGCATGGAGGTGGCGCAACCTTGGCGTGGAAACTTTGGCGCGGGACAGGGGGCAGGATGGCGCAACTTTGGGGTGGCTCTGGATGCGCAAACCCGTTGCGCGAGCGTCTCAGCACTTCAGAGTGTGCGTTCATTTGTACGAGTCAACTGCTGGCGCGGGAGCCGATCTGTGTGAGTGTCTGCGGCGCTGATCCGTGCAGATGTCTGCGCCGCCGATCGGTGCGGGTGTTTGTGGCGCCGATCCATGCGGTGGACTGCGAGGCTGAGCGCCAATCTGTACGGGAGCCCGGGCCCTTGGGCACCCATCAGCATTTGGCAACGATCACTGGAGGTTGCTTGGTCCGATGCGTCTTCTGATTGAAAGAAGCGAGCTCATGCGCACCCTCGGCCACGTCACCAGTGTCGTCGAGCGCCGCACCACCTTGCCCATCCTTTCCAATGTGCTCCTCAATGCGGATATGGAAGGGCTCGAGATCAAGGGCACCGATCTCGAGCGCGAGGTTGTCGAAAGCGCGGCCGCCGAGGTGGCTACGCCCGGCGGCACCACCGTCTCGGCCCATATTCTCCACGACATCGTGCGCAAGCTGCCCGACGGCGCCAAGGTCGAGCTGGCCCTCGACAACGAGCAGCCGCGGCTCGCCATCTCGTCGGGGCGCTCGCGCTTCTTTCTGCCGGTGCTGTCGGCCGACGAGTTTCCAGACCTTGCCGCAGGCGAGATGACGAGCGAATTCGAGATCGCCGCAAGCGATCTCAAGCGGCTGATCGAGAAGACCCGCTTTGCCATCTCGACTGAGGAGACGCGCTATTATCTCAACGGCATCTATTTTCATGTGGCCGAGAGCAACGGCGCGGCAAAGTTGCGCGCCGTTGCCACCGACGGCCATCGCCTGGCCCGGCTCGAGATGCCGGCCCCGGCAGGCGCCGAGGAGATGCCGGGCATCATTGTGCCGCGCAAGACCGTCCACGAGATCCTGCGCCTTATCGAGGACAGCGAGGCCACGGTTGGTGTCGCGCTCTCGGAGAGCAAGATTCGCTTCACAACGGGCTCGGTTGTGCTCACGTCGAAACTGATTGATGGCACCTTCCCCGACTATGTGCGCGTCATCCCTCAGAGCAACGACAAGACCATGACGGTCGCAAACGAGCCTTTCAAGACGGCGGTCGATCGCGTCTCCACCGTCTCGACCGATCGCGGCCAGCCGGTCAAGCTTTCGCTGGAATCGGGGCGGCTGACGCTCGCCGTCACCAACACCGACGGTGGCAGCGCCAGCGAGGAGCTGCCGGTCGAGTATGGTGCCGAGGCGCTCGAGATCGGCTTCAATGCCCGCTATCTGCTCGACATCGCCGGCCAGCTCGAGAGCGAGAATGCGCATTTCAGCCTCGCCGATCCCGGCTCGCCCACCGTGATCACCGACGAGGGCGACGATACCGCGCTCTATGTCCTCATGCCGATGCGTGTCTGAGCCGGTGTCCCAATGGCCGAGGCATGGCTGGAACAAATGGAGCCGCAGCGACAGCGACCGGCCGCGTTCGCGCTCACACGCCTCAAGCTCAGCAATTTCCGCAACTATGCGCACCTCGAACTTGGACTCCAACCACAGCCCGTGGTGCTCGTCGGCGAGAATGGGGCGGGGAAAACCAATCTTCTCGAAGCGATCTCACTGCTCACCCCGGGGCGCGGACTGCGCGGGGCACCCTATCACGAGCTGGCGCGGGCCGGGGGCGACGGCGGCTGGGCGATCTGGGCGGAGCTTGCAAGTCCCCTGGGCGAGGTCACGATCGGCACCGGTCAGCGGCCAACGGCGGCAATTCAGCCGGCAGGTGAGAGATCGCTTAGGCGCGATGTGCGCATCGACGGCGCCCCGGCGCGAAGCTCAGGCGCCCTTGCCGAGCATCTCCACGTCGTCTGGCTGACACCGGCCATGGACGGCCTCTTCACGGGCCCTGCGAGCGAGCGGCGGCGCTTTCTCGACCGGCTCGTGCTGTGCCTCGATACAAGCCACCGCAGCCGGCTCAACCATTTCGAGCGGGCCATGCGCCAGCGCAATCGGCTGCTCGAGGATGACGGCGGAGGTGCATCGACGCTGCTCGATGCCCTCGAGCAGCAGATGGCCGAGAGCGCCGTCGCCATCGCTGCGGCCCGCCTCGAGGCGCTCGAGCGGATACGGGCCAGCGTTCTGGCGCGGCGCGAGCGGGCGCCCGAGAGCCCCTTTCCCTGGCCCACACTCATGCTCGAAGGCCAGATCGAGGGCTGGCTCGGTGAGATGCCGGCGCTCGATGCCGAGGACCGCTACCGCGCCCTGTTGCGCAACGAGCGCGCCCGCGATCGTGCCGCAGGGCGCACCCTTTCAGGGCCCCATCGCTCCGATCTCGTCGTCCATCACGGGCCCAAGGGGGTGCCGGCGCGGCTCTCCTCGACGGGCGAGCAGAAGGCGCTGCTTATCAATCTGGTGCTGGCCCAGGCGGAACTCGCCCGGCGGGCGCGCAATGGCGTGGCTCCCATCCTGCTGCTCGATGAGATCGCCGCCCACCTCGACAAACGGCGCCGCGCCGCCCTTTTCGAGGAGGTGGTGGGGCTTGGCGCGCAAGCCTGGATGACAGGCACCGAGGCGCGGGCGTTCGCCCCTCTGGAGGGTCTTGCGCACCATCTCCGCCTGGCGGCAGGCGCCGATGGCGCACCGCAACTTGCCGGCGACGTCTCGTGAGGGAAATTACCGTTACAAAACAAAGGATTGGAGTTGGTAGGCCGACCGCCAATCCGATGTGGAAATCCCCCCATTCGCACACCAAATATGCTATAGTTCGCAAGATCATCCACAAGACGATAAGGGCGCGAAAACCAACCTGTGGTCGGGCGATTGATCGAGCCAAAAGCCGGGCGATTGGCCGGGCGGTCAACCGAGCGGCCGGTCGGGCAGTCAATCGAGTGCTCGGCCGGATGGTTCATCGAACGATAGGTCGAGCGACCAGTCGGGCAAGAAGGGCGGCGGTAGACGGACTTCCGTCGGCGCGAGGGGTCTTATTGTGCGAATTGTGCGAACGCAAGGCGCCCGATCGAGACAAGCCGACAAAAGCAAAGAAAACGAGCAACAAGGAAACGATGGAAAGCGAACAGACAGCGGCCCAAAGCACCGGTGATGAGAACACCAGCGACAAGAACACAAATGGCAAGAGCGCGGGCGGCTCGAACGCGGGCGAGTCGAGCGGTTCCTATGACGCCGATGCCATCGTCGTCCTCAAGGAGCTCGAGCCCGTGGTCAAGCGCCCGGGCATGTATATCGGCGACGTACACGACGGCTCGGGCCTCCACCACATGGTCTATGAGGTCGTCGACAACGCCATTGACGAGGCGCTGGCGGGCCATTGCGACCTCATCGAGGTGACGCTCAATCCCGATGGTTCGGTGTCGGTCACCGACAACGGCCGCGGTATCCCCACCGACATCCACAAGGGCGAGGGCATCTCGGCCGCCGAGGTGATCATGACCCGCCTCCACGCCGGCGGCAAATTCGACGACAACTCGTATAAGGTCTCGGGCGGGCTTCACGGCGTCGGCGTCTCGGTGGTCAATGCGCTCTCGTCATGGCTGGAGCTCACCATCTGGCGCAACGGCAAGGAGCACTTTATTCGTTTTGAGCACGGCGCACCGGTCGCGCCCCTCAAAGTCGTGGGCGAGGCGGGCGGAAGGCGCGGCACGCGGGTGACGTTCCTGCCCTCGCCCGAGACCTTCACCAAAACCGAGTTCGATTATGCGACCCTCGAGCACCGCCTGCGCGAACTCGCATTCCTCAATTCGGGCGTGCGCATCCGCCTTGCTGATCTCCGCCACGCCGACCGGCGCGAGGAGGACATGCGCTATGAGGGCGGGCTCGAGGCCTATGTGCGCTATCTCGATCGCTCACGCCAGCCCATCATCTCGGCGCCCATCACGGTTGCGGCCGAGCGCGACGGCATCACGGTCGAGGCCGCGCTGTGGTGGAACGACGGCTATCACGAGAACGTGCTCTGCTTTACGAACAACATCCCCCAGCGCGACGGCGGCACCCACCTTGCGGGCTTTCGCGCCGCTCTCACGCGCGTGATCAACAACTACGCGAGCGAAAGCGGGGTTGCGAAAAAGGCCAAGGTTTCGCTCACGGGCGATGATGCCCGCGAGGGGCTCACGTGTGTGCTCTCTGTCAAGGTGCCCGAGCCGAGCTTCTCGAGCCAGACCAAGGACAAGCTCGTCTCCTCCGAGGTGCGCCCCGTGGTCGAGGGCGCCATCGGCGAGCGGCTCAGCGCTTGGCTCGAAGAGCATCCGGGCGAGGCCAGGACCATTGTCGGCAAGATCGTCGAAGCCGCCGCCGCCCGCGAGGCGGCACGCAAGGCGCGCGAGCTCACCCGCCGCAAGGGGGCGCTCGATGTCAACAATCTGCCGGGCAAGCTGGCCGAGTGCCAGGATGCCGATCCCGCCAATACCGAGCTCTTCATCGTCGAGGGGGATTCGGCAGGCGGCTCCGCCAAGCAGGCGCGCAACCGCGAGTTTCAGGCCGTCCTCCCCATTCGCGGCAAGATCCTCAATGTCGAGCGGGCGCGCCTTGACAAAATCCTTTCGAGCCAGGAGATCGGCACCCTCATTACGGCACTCGGCACCGGCATCGGCCGCGACGACGAAGGCAACAGCCTCGTCGACCTCTCCAAGCTCCGCTATCACAAGATCATCATCATGACCGATGCCGACGTCGACGGCGCGCACATCCGCACGCTGCTCTTGACGTTCTTCTATCGCCAGATGCCGGAGCTTGTGGAGGCGGGCCATCTCTATATCGCCCAGCCGCCGCTTTACAAGGTCACGCGCGGCAAGTCGGAGACCTATTTGAAGGACGAGCGGGCGCTCGAGGATTTCCTGATCGAAGGCGGGCTCGAGGGTGCGGTTCTGGTGCTTGGCGACGGCGGGGAGCGTGCCGGTGCCGATTTGCGCGGAATCGTCGAGACGGCGCGCACGGTGCGCGGTGTGCTCGCGGGCCTGCACAGCCGCTATCCGCGCTTTGTGGTCGAGCAGGCGGCGATCGCCGGCGCTCTTGATCCGGCGCTTTATGGCGAGGCGGGCGCGGCCGAGGCCATCGCCGCCACCCTTGCCGAGCGCCTCAACCGGCTGAGCGAGGAGACCGAGCGGACCTGGCAGGGCCGGGTTGGCGATGACGGCGCGCTCGTGCTCGAGCGCGAGGTGCGCGGTGTCAAGGAAAGCCATGCGCTCGATCAGGCCCTCATCGCCTCGGCCGACGCCCGCAAGCTGCATGGACTGGCGGAGGAGCTCGCCGAGGTCTATGGCGCCCCGGCAACGCTCCGCCGCAAGGAGCAGGAAAGCCCCATCTTCGGGCCGAGCGATCTGCTCGAGGCGGTCCTCGCCGCGGGGCGCAAGGGCCTTACGCTCCAGCGTTATAAGGGGCTTGGCGAGATGAACCCCGAGCAGCTCTGGGAGACGACCCTCGATCGCGCGAGCCGCACGCTGCTCCAGGTCAAGGTGGGCGAACTTGATGAGGCCGATGACATCTTCTCGAAACTCATGGGCGATGTCGTCGAACCGCGGCGCATTTTCATTCAGGAGAACGCGCTCAGCGTCGAGAATCTCGATGTTTAAGCTCCGTTTGCCCTCTTGAGGGCAACAAGGCACGCATATGAAAGCGCGCATATGGAAGTGGGAGGCGGCGGCACCGTGTCGGGCGCGTCAGCGAGAACAGCGCAAGCGCAGGCCAGCCCTTCGGCAGCCGCTCATTGGTGGCATGGCGCCTCTGCCGGCCGCGTCATGCCGCGCCTTGCAGAGGGCGTCTGTCGGCCGTTGTGCCGCGCCTTGCGTTAGGGGGTGTGGCGCCGGCCCTTGCGCCAGGCCGCGAGCCGGGCAATGGCCTCGCGCATGTCCTCATGTGAGCGAGCATAGGAAAAGCGCACATAGCGCGCCCCCCGGTGGGCGTCGAAATCAAGCCCCGGCGTGACGGCGACACCCGCCTCCTCGAGCAGGCGCTCTGAGAGCGCGGCGCTGTCCTCGCCCATGGCCGAGACGTCGGCATAAAGATAAAAGGCGCCATCGGCCGGCACCAGCCGCTCAAAGCCCACCTCTGGCAGGGCGGCAAGCAGATAGTCGCGATTGGCACGATAGGTGGCGCGGTGGGCTTCGAGCTCATCACGCGCCTCGTCGCTGAGGGCCCCGAGGGCGGCATACTGCGAGACGGTGGGGACCGAGATGGCCAGATTCTGTTGCAGGCGCTCGAAGGTGCGCTCGTCGCCTTCGGGCACCACCAGCCAGCCGACGCGCCAGCCCGTCATCGAGTAGTATTTCGAGAAGCTGTTGATGACGATTGCGTCATCGCTGAGGGCGAGGGCCGTCGCGGCCTCCTGATCATATGTGAGGCCATGGTAGATCTCATCGGACAAGAAGCGAATGCCAAGCGCCTCGGTGGTGCGCACCACATCGGCCAGCGCCTCGGGCGTGAACATGGTGCCCGTCGGGTTGGCGGGGCTTGCGATAAGCACGCCATCGAGGGGCGCCTCGGCATGGGCCCGGGCGATCATGGCGCCGTCGGGCATCCAGCGGCTGGCCGCACTGGTCTCGAGCGTGACCGCCTCGAGCCCCAGAAGGCGGACGATATGGCGATAACACGGATAGCCGGGGGCCGGCAGACCGATGCGCGCACCGGGGTCGAAATAGGCCAGAAAGGCGAGCACAAAGCCAAGCGATGAACCCGTGGTGACAACGATGCGCTCGGGTGAGATCTCGAGCCCATAGCGGCCGACATAGAGCGCGGCGATCGCCTCGCGCAGAGGCCGGATGCCGAGGGCGTCGGTATAGCCGAGGAGCGCCTCGTCGATGGCGCGTTTGGCCGCCTCGCGAGCGGCCCTGGGGGCGGGCGTGCTCGGCTGGCCCACCTCCATATGGATCACCTTTTCGCCTGCGGCCTCGCGCTCGCCCGCGCGCCGCATCACATCCATGACGATAAAGGGATCGATCTCGCTGCGCCGGGCGAATGTCCGTCGCGCCCTTGCACCGGCGCCCCTGCCGGCACTGGAATGGGCGCTGGCACTCTTACCGGCACTGGATTTGGCACCGTACCTGCTGGCACTGGCGCCTGTGCTTGCGCGCGGGCGCAGTTTGTTGTTGGCCTTTGTCATTGGCGTTTTCCTAAGCTCTCAGAGCTCATCCACGGGCTCGGGTTATCTCCAGCGTGTGCAAGGGCGACGGCCCAGAATACACTCAAATGCATGCACACAAATGCACCCACAGGGTGACCGCAAACAGCCGAGAGAGCCAACATCTCGCCCCAATATGTCCGATGATGGCAAAAGCCGTTGCGTGTCATCTGTCTTTGTGCCGGGGCCAATATGCAGGCCGGCTTTGCCTACGGCCTCACACCTGACCAAGCAGCTGTCAAGGCACCGCGGCGTGCAAGCGTAGCGCCTGAGCATCCGGCAGCTGCGATGGCCATCCTTCTCGAGGGCCTGTTTGCCATCCTAGTGGAGGAGCTGTTTAAAGCATTTCACCTGGCCGTCCGTTGATTTCAGGCCGCGGGGCGCTTAGTAAGGCAGGACAGCAGACATGAGCGAGATCAGAGCACAAGGAGCGAGCCGATCGTTATGCTGGCGCTTGTCGCAGCCACTTGCGGACCGCAACCCCTCGAGACGGTCCAGGCGATACCAAGGAGCGCCGGGACGGTGCATCGGCCTAGGGCGGCCCTGGCGTCGGCAACGCACTGATCGCTTCGCAAGAGGAGGAGTGAGCATCGCACGCGCCCTCACATGGAGCCTCATTTTTGGCCTGGCATTGGCTTTGTTGCCGGTACCCGCCAACGCTCAGCGCGGCGGCTTCATCCGCGATGCAGAAATCGAGACCCTGCTTGCCGATTATGCGCGGCCGATCTTTCGCGCGGCCGGGCTTGATGGCGGACGTATCCGGGTACGCATCATTCATTCCAAGGCGTTCAATGCCTTCGTGCTCGATGGCCGCAACATCTTTATCAACACCGGCGTATTGCAGGAGGCCGACACCCCCAATGAAGTGATCGGTGTCATCGCCCACGAGAGCGGCCATATCGCGGGTGGGCACCTGGCGGGGCTGCGCGCCAAAATCAAACGCGACCAGACGCGGCTCCTGCTTTTGAAAATCCTCGGTATCGGTGCCGTCATCGCCGGCGCCGCGAGCGGTGATCAGGCGACCCGCGAAGCCGCCGGAGGCATCGGCAAAGGCATCTTTGCTGGCTCGGACCCGTTGATCATGCGCTCGATCCTCTCCTATCGCCGGGTGCAGGAATCGGCCGCCGATCAGGCGGCGCTCGCCTATCTCAATGCCACCAGGCAGTCGGCCCGCGGCATGCTGGAGACGTTTGAGCGCTTCGCCAAACAGGAAG
>WGBL01000151.1 GCA_015494375.1 Hyphomicrobiales bacterium
ATAGTGCGGGCAATGGGCGTACCGGCGGGGGGGCGGCCGCAATGCCAGCCCCGACCGCTTCTCGCGCCACTGCTCAGTCGACCGCCCAGTCAGCCGCCCCCTCGGCTGCCCAGTCGGCTGCCCCCAAGCCGGTGCCGCGCGAGGAAGAGCACCCCCATCCCGTCCGCCGCGTCGGCCGGCGCCGCGCCGCGGGGCCGGCACGGCGCAATCTGGCGGCCAACGACGACTTGCCCTCCATCGGCGGGCTCATCTATGCGCTCAACCAGCGCCCTTCCAAAAAGCCGTTCTTTTATGCCGCCATCGCCTCGGGCGTCTGGTTGCTGATCGGCGGCGCGCTTTCGGGCGCCATGCTGGGCAACGAGTTGGCCCGCCTGGGCAGCTTTGCCGAGCTTCTCACCCGCCCCACACTCATCACCGTTTTCGCCACGGTTTTTGCGCCGACCGCGCTCTTCTGGTTTCTGGCCTTCCTGATCTGGCGGGCGCAGGAGATGCGCCTCATGTCGTCGGCCATGACCGAGGTCGCAATCCGCCTCGCCGAGCCCGATCGCATGGCCGAGCAGTCGGTGGCCTCGCTCGGGCAGACGGTGCGCCGGCAGGTCTCGGCCATGAACGACGCCATTGGCCGTGCATTGGGCCGTGCGGGGGAGCTCGAGGCTCTGGTTCACAGCGAGGTCGCTGCGCTCGAGCGCTCCTATAGCGAGAACGAGCTTCGCATCCGCAGCCTTATCGAGGAGCTGGCAAGCGAGCGCGAGGCACTCGCCAACAACAGCAATCGCGTGAGCGAGGTGCTTAGGGGGATTGGCGCTCAGGTGACGCGCGATATTGCCACGGCCGGCGATCAGGCGGCGCGATCGTTGGCGACGGCCACAGGCTCGCTCGCCCAAGAGCTGCTCAATACCTCGCGCCAGATCACGGAAAACCTGCGCGCCTCGACGGAGGAGGCCGCGGGGCTGCTGTCGGAGAAGGGCAACACATTTTTCGCTACGCTCAATGCCATCAACCAGCAGATCGGCACCGAGGTGCCGGCACTGCTCGAGAAGCTGGGTGGCGAGCAGACGCGGCTGACCAAGATCATCGAGGGGGCAGGGCGCAATCTGGCGGCACTCGAGACGGCACTTGCGCAGAGAACCGGCGATCTCGAAACCACCCTGACCAAGCGCACCGAGCACTTGCAGGCCGTCCTCGACGACTATACGAGAACCATCGACCAGGCCTTGACCAAGCGAGCCAGCCAGCTCCAGGGCATCCTTGGCAAGAGCACGCAATCGATCGACGAGACACTCGGCCGGCGCGCCGAGCAAATTGGCGGAACGCTCGCCAGACAGTCCAAGGAGATCGACAAGGCACTCGCAAAACATTCCGAGCACATCGACAGTGCCCTCGCCAAGCGTTCGGAGCAGTTCGAGCAGACTCTGACAAGGCGTTCCGAGCAGCTCGACACCACACTCAGCAGCAAGGCGCGGGCGCTCGATGCCGCCATCGGCGAGAAGATGGAGCATTTCGACACCTCGCTGACCGAGAAGGCGAAAGCCTTCTATGCCTCTATCAATCGCGCCGGCGCAGAGATGGAAAACGCCATCATCGAGCGCACCAAAGCCATCGACGATGCCTTCGCCAAGCGCCTTGCCCACCTGGAAGATGCCATCACTTCAGGGGCCTCTGTCATCGACGAGGCGGTCGGCAACAAGGCCGAGGCGCTGAGGACGGCCATGCGCGAGCATGCCGAGGCCATCAAGCGTGCGCTCGAAGACCAGTCGAGCCGGCTCGACCGCTCTCTTGTCGAAGGCATCGAGGCGGTGCGCCGCACCAACGAGCAGATCGCCGAGCAGTCGATGAAGACGATCGACGGCCTTACGGGACATGCGGCCATACTCAAGGACGTTTCCGAGGGCCTGCTCGGCCAGATCAAGGATTTGACCGAGCGCTTCGAGAAGCAGGGCGAGACGATCATGCGCGCCGCTCATGCCCTTGAATCGTCCAATTACCGCATCGACTCGACACTCGAGAGCCGCCATGCCGAGATGGCTCAGTTGCTCAAGACGATCTCGGAGCGTGCGGAGCGCTTCGACAGCATGATGCAGCAGTATTCCAATGTCATCGACAGCTCGCTGAGCCGTGTTGAGGATCGCGCCCTTGCCGCGAGCAAATCGCTTGCCCAGGGGGCCGAGAAACAATCGCAAGCAGCACTCGCCGAGTTGCAAAAGCTCTCAAAGCGCACCCAGGCCGAGGCCGAACGCACCTTGAGCGATCTCAAGAGCCGCTTTACCTATGTTTCGAAGGAGGTTTCCGATCGCCTGTCCGAGCTCGCCAATCGGGTCGCCCAGACCACCGAAGAAGTGCGCAGCAAGACCGAGCAAGCGGCAACCGCCATCGCTCAGACTCACACCGAGATGCGCTCCCAGGCGACCGAGCTCCCCGATGTCGCTCGCGAGAACGCCCAGGCTTTGCGCCAGGCCCTGGAAGAGCAGCTGAGCGCACTCGATGCGCTGACCCGCTTTACCGAGCGCCATGCCCTCACAAAGGACGTCGCGCCACCGGCGCGTGACGGCACAACGGCCTCGGCGCATGATCGCGCACCGCCAGCTCACGCCCACGCCAAGACGCAGAGCGGGCCGCAACCGCCGGCGCCTGCAAAGGCCGAAGCGCACAGGCCGGGCGCCACTCCCTCAACGGGCGAGCCGTCCCAGCTGTTGTCTTCGCCCTCCGCCTCCTCCGCCCCC
>WGBL01000152.1 GCA_015494375.1 Hyphomicrobiales bacterium
ACCTTTTCGTATTTGGTCTCTTTGTCGTCGCCATTTCGCTGGCCGGCTCGGCGTATGCGCAAAAGAAGCATGCGCCCAAGGCGGTGTGGAAGGCGATGGTTGCCGGCCTGAACGACATTCAAAACATCACCGCAGCACTCACTGTCTTTGATATGGATCGCGCGGCCAAGATCGGCGAGGAGCTGGTCAAGCGCGAGACCTTCATTTCCAATCTCCAGGCCCTGCCGCCCAAGGCGCGCGAACTCCACGCCAAGGTGGCCGAGGCGGCCAAGGGAGTCGTCGCGGCGGCCAAGGCGGGCGAGGAGAATCAACTCGCCGATGCCCTCGGCAATGTGCTCAAGGCTTGCAACGAATGCCATTACAATTTGCGTGACGCCGAGCGGCGCAAGAAGCAATAGCACACGCGGCAGAGGCGCCCGACATTCCGTCATCTCACCGAGGCGCCCGAGGTCTTCGTCATGGCACGGTGCGGGCCGCGAGCCCAGACAAGCGCAATAACCCAAGCAAGCGCAATAACAAGCGCAATAAAGGGGGCCGTCCGCGCGAATTTGGCGGGGATGGCCCTCTGGGGCTTGGTGGCGGTCCTCTGGTGCCCAGAGCCATGGAGCCAGGTGCGCGCCCAGGACCGCCAGTCAGAGGCATCGGCAGAGGCCGAGACCTCGCTCGTCGAGCGCGGAAAATACCTCGTACGTGCGGGCGGCTGTGTGAGCTGTCATACAGAGGTGAAAGGAAAGGGCAAGAAGCGCCAAAAAGGCCCGCCATTGGCCGGCGGGCGGGCCATCAAGACGCCATTCGGCATTTTCTACAGCCCCAACATCACGCCCGACCCTGAGACCGGGATAGGCAATTGGACCGACGCCGATTTCATTCGTGCCTTGCGCAAGGGCGTGCGGCCCGATGGTGCGCATTATTTTCCGGTCTTTCCCTACACCACCTACACGAATATGCGCGAGGACGACATGCGGGCGATCAAGGCCTATCTGTTCTCGCTCGCGCCCGTGCGCCGCAAAAACCGCCCCCATGAGGTGCGCGCCCCCTTTGGCTGGCGCTGGCCGCTCCGCTTCTGGAAATGGCTCTATTTCGAGGAGGGGCCGCTCGAGCCCGATCCCTCTCGCGACGCCGTCTGGAACCGCGGCCGCTATCTGGTCGAAGCCCTCACCCATTGCGGCGAGTGCCATACGCCACGCAATTGGGCAGGCGCGCTCGATCGTACGATGTGGATGGCCGGCACCCGCGACGGCCCCGAGGGCGAGGTTGCGCCCAACATCACAAGCGACGGCGACACGGGCATCGGCGGCTGGTCCGAGGAGCAGCTCGTCACCTTCCTCAAGACGGGTTTCAAACCCGATTGGGAGAACGCAATCGGGCTCATGGCCGAGGCGATCGAGGAGAGCACGCGGCATTTGACCGATGACGATCTCAAGGCGATTGCCCGTCATATGGCAACCGTCCCGCCCATCCGCCACAGCGTTGGCAATTGAGCGAGGGGCACAATTAAGCGAGACGCATGAGCGGCTTGGCGTCTTTGCTTGGTTGCAATTGGTCTACCGCGGCCGCTCTATCCCAGCCGCTCGGGTGAAACTGCTCTGCTGCGCCATGCGTCGGCCGCGCGGATTGGCCCCTGTCGCGCCGCCCACCCCCTCTGGCTCCGCTCTCATGAAACCAAAAAAACGATTGAAAAAAGGCGTTTTGCCCCCTAAATTTTGAATTCTTCTGAAAAGGGGGGCAAAGCGGTGCAGCTCGCCACGCTTACCAACGAGCAGACTCGCCAACTCATCGATGTCGCACAAGCGTTTGAGGCTTGGCGTGAGGCCCGCCATGAGTTCGAGCATGGTTACGAGGGCTCCTACCGCGGCAAGATGAGGCGACCTAAACACCATTGATTAGGTGGGCCGGCCGCGCCATAGTCCGGCCATGCCACGGCCAGCAAAGAGCTCAAACGATCGCAAGAAGCCCAAGAGCCGCAAGGCGCCCAAGAGCGGCAAGCCTCCGAGGAGCGGCAAGCCGCCGGTGCTGCCGCCCGAGACCGAAGCGGGCACACCGGCGGTTGCGCCCGCCCCATCGCGCAACAGCGGGCGCGCCCAAGGGCGTGGCAAGGGGAATGGCGGCCATGGCGACCATGGCGGCCCAAGTGCGGGGGCTCAGACGGTCATCGCCGCGGCCGATCCCCGCCCCGGGTTTGCCGAGGCGCCGCAACCCCTGATTGCGGGCCATCCCCTTGTCATTGCCATGAGTGATCCCAAGGCGGCGGGCCCGGCCTGGACACCCCACCGACCGCCACGGCCCGAAAAGAGCGAAGGCGGGCGCGCCTTCGAACTCGTCAGCGACTTCGAGCCCCAGGGCGATCAGCCCCAGGCCATCGCCGAGCTCGTCAAAGGCGTCGAGGCCAATGAGCGCGACCAGGTGCTGCTCGGTGTCACCGGCTCGGGCAAGACGTTCACAATGGCGCAGGTGATCGCCCGCACCGGCCGCCCGGCGCTCATCCTCGCCCCCAACAAGACGCTCGCGGCCCAGCTCTATAGCGAGTTCCGCGGCTTTTTCCCGAGCAATGCGGTCGAGTATTTCGTCTCCTACTACGACTACTATCAGCCCGAAGCCTATGTGCCGCGCAGCGACACCTACATCGAGAAGGAGGCCACCATCAACGAGCAGATCGACCGCATGCGCCATGCCGCGACGCGGGCGCTGCTCGAGCGCGACGACGTGATCATCGTGGCCTCCGTCTCGTGCATCTATGGCATCGGCTCAGTCGAGACGTACACCGCGATGACATTTGCCATTGCGGTGGGCCGGCGCATCGAGCAGCGCCAGCTCATCGCCGACCTGGTGGCGCTCCATTACAAGCGCAACGACCAGGCGTTCCACCGCGGCACCTTTCGCGTGCGCGGCGACACCATCGAGCTGTGGCCCGCGCACCTCGAGGATCGCGCCTGGCGGATCTCGCTTTTCGGCGACGAGGTCGAGGCCATCAAGGAGTTCGACCCGCTCACCGGCGAGGTCACCGACGAGTTGGCGCTCGTCAAGGTTTACGCCAACTCCCATTACGTCATCCCCAAGCCCACACTCACCCAGGCGATGAAGGCCATCAAGGCCGAGCTCGAGGCGCGCCTTGCCGAGCTTAGGGGCGCGGGCAAGCTGCTCGAGGCGGAGCGGCTCGAGCAGCGCACGCT
>WGBL01000153.1 GCA_015494375.1 Hyphomicrobiales bacterium
AGAGCGTCCCGAGCGCGTTGTCCTGGCGCAGCTGGACCACGGCATAGGGCCGTTCCCCGCCCCTATGGGGATTGCTAAGGCCGACGGGCTTCATTGGGCCATGGCGCAATGTCTCGGGTCCGCGCTCGGCCATGACCTCGATCGGCAGACAGCCTTCGAAATAGGGCGTCGACGTCTCCCATTCCCTGAACTCGGTTTTCTCGGCCGCAAGCAGCTCGGCGACAAAGCGCTCGTATTGCGCCTTGTCGAGCGGGCAATTGATATAGTCGGCGCCGCTGCCGCCAGGGCCCGCCTTGTCATAGCGCGACTGGAACCAGGCCACGTCCATATCGATGCTGTCGCGATAGACGATGGGCGCGATGGCATCGAAAAAGGCGAGGGCGTCCTCGCCCGTGAGCGCCTGGATGGCGGCGCTCAGCGCTGGTGAGGTGAGCGGCCCCGTGGCGATGATCACGCTTTGCCAGTCGCGCGGCGGCAGACCCCCCACCTCCTCGCGCACGATCTCAACCAGCGGGTGCGCCGCGAGCTGCCGCGTCACCTCCTCGGCAAAGCCCTCGCGATCGACCGCCAGTGCCCCGCCCGCAGGCAGTTTGTGCCGATCGGCCGCCGCCATCACCAGAGAGCCGGCCCGTCGCATCTCTTCGTGCAGAAGGCCGATGGCGCTCGCCTCGGCATCGTCTGAGCGAAAGGAGTTGGAGCATACAAGCTCGGCCAGGCGATCGCTCTTGTGCGCCTCGGTGCGCCGTATGGGCCGCATTTCATGCAAAACAACGCGCTGGCCGGCCTGCGCGATCTGCCAGGCCGCTTCCGAGCCCGCCAGGCCGCCGCCGACAATGTGAATCACAACATTGTCATCAACTGTTGCCATGGGGCGACAAGCTAAAGCAAATCCGCATCAGCGGCAATCATCGATCCCCATGTCCACTTGGCCAAGCGGTGCCGGATCGTGTATTGGCAAAACGTTGAAAATCAGAACCGCCCGCGATGGCTGCAAGGCGCCGAAAAAAGGGGGGTTCTCACTGTAATTTGGGGGTGGGATCGATTGTGAGCAGGCTCTCGAGAGCGACGTGGATTGGCTTGTTTCTACTCCTTGCCGGTTGCACCTACGAGCGCACGGGCCCCGTCCAATACCACTATGCCGACTTCAACACCCCGCCGCCCAAGGGTAACACGGTGACGGTCTGCTCGGCCTACGGCTGCCGCAAGCAAACCAAGGTGCGCTTCGGCCCCAAGGAGATCGCCGAGATCAAGGCGATATTTCGCAAGATCCCGCGCAAAGATACGCCCCATGAGGAGCGCCGCGCCGTCGCCTACGCCGTCGCCTATATGGAGAAGTACACGGGCGAGATCGTCGGCACCAAGGATGATCGCCCGGGCATGGACTTCAACGCACCGGGTGATCCCACCCAACAGGATTGTGTCGACGAGGCGACGAACACCACAAGCTATCTGCTCGTCCTCCAGCACAATGGCCTTCTGAAACACCACACGGTGGGCACGCCCTTCTCCAAGGGCAACGTGCTGCTCGGGGGTGTCTCCAAGTGGCCCCACTGGACGGCCGTGCTCAAAGAGAAAGGGACGGGCGTGCGCTATGCCGTCGATTCGTGGATCTATGCCAACGGCGTCAACCCGGCGGTTGTGCGTGCCGACGAATGGTACATCAAGGACCTCGACAACCTGCCCAAGCCGACGAGCTGACCGGCCCGGGACGCCCCTGAAATGGGAAATGGCTTACCTGGCATTTGAGCCGGGATGGGTCGTTTATGGCGCCTAATGCGTCTTCCCTCTTTTGCGTTGCATAGACGACTGCTCGGCCCCACCGAACGCTCCTTGGGGGATGCGCAGCCACGGTGCAAGCACAGCACGGCCAAAGCGCCTCGCGTTTGGGCGCGAGCAAGGAACCAAACATCATTCGCAAGTACAAGTATCATTCGAAACAGAGGGGCCTCACTTTCGGAGCAAGCCGGTTAATGGGCAGTTGAGGGCCGCAACGAGCTGTTGCGCAGCATCGAGCAAAGGGCGCGTTTAACGAAAGAGCACGATTCAAATTGTGACTTGCCCTGACCGCCGTAAGCACTGAAAGTCCGGGGATCGACGCTATCGGGGCAGCGGGGCACCGCGGCCATGGTCTCCTCGATCAACAAGATTAATCATGAATGACGGTATTAATCATGAATGACGGTCTGAGGAGGAGCCACTCATGCGAATTGCCACAATCTCGATACTCGCGACCACACTCGTCTTTGCCATCCTGGCAATCGGCATGAGTGAGGACGCCAGCGCACGTATCAAATGCAAGGGCCAGTTTCAGGTGATCAAGGGCCAGGGGCTCATATCGACCCCCTATTGCCAGGCGGAATATCTGGCTGCCGTTGCCCGCAGCTATGGCCGCAAGGTGACGGGCCGCCAGCTCCGCCAAAACATCAATCTCTATGCAGAGGTTTGCATCCACATCGGCCACGACACCCGAATCAGTAATCTGTGCGCGCAATACCGCGATCGCGGACGGCGCCGCAAATGCTGGTTTTGCTAGCCACCAGACACGCATTTGCCAAGGGCGAACCAGAAACGGCTGGCGGCGCCGTCGATTGTTGCTTAAGCTTCGGCCGCTAAGAACCCTGGGAGCGGTCGAATGCTGGCAGCCACCAATGCCCGAAAGATGAGCGCCTTGACGGCCGCCCAGCTTGTTTCGTCGACAGAGCACACCGGCGTGAGCGAAGGCGCGCTTGGCGACTATGCGCTGGTGAGCGATGTCATCCGGCTCATGAGTGTGAGCCAATGCGCGCAACCGGAGCTTGGCACACTCGCGGCCGAGCTTGGCTGTGCGCCAGACCATTTGCGCAAGGTTTTTGAGCGCTGGTGCGGCCTTTCGCCAAAGGAATTCGCGCAGGCGATCACCATCGCGCATGCCCGCAGGCTGCTTGATAACGCGGCCGGCGTTCGGCAAGCATCCCTCAAAGGGGAAGAACGAAGGCCCTCGGGCCGGGAGTGGCTCCACGATCTCTTTGTCGATCACGAGGTGATGACGCCAGGCGCCGACCGGCGACGCGGCGCGGGGCTCGAGATGGGCTACGGCTTTCATCCCTCGCCTTTCGGCCTGGCCCTCGTCATGGCGACGGCGAGGGGAATCGCGGGCCTCGCCTTCGCCGATAATGCAAGCGCGGATGAGAAGGAGGCCCTGTTCAAGGAC
>WGBL01000154.1 GCA_015494375.1 Hyphomicrobiales bacterium
CGGGTAGGTCGTGTCTCACTTTGGAGCATCCTTTACGCGACGGCGGCTTCTCGTGCTGTTTCGCCCCGTTCTTGCTCCACGTCATCGCCCTCCTCGGGCTTGACCCGGGGAGTAGACCGGGTGATCCAGGGCAACAGCCTCTGCGCGTGGGCCCCTGGATTGCCGCGTCACGCGCGGCAATGACGTAAATGGATAGCGCGCAAAAACTCAAACTGAGACACTACCCACGGCTACGAGGCGTTGAACCTTGCCGGCACTTGGCCTATAGAGGGCGCTCATCGAGCCGCCCGGCGGGGCATGCCGTGGCGGCTCTTGAATGCTTGAGGCGGCCCCCACCGAGGGAGGCTGCGGGCGGCGGCCCCACCGTGAGGTAGGTGGCGCACCGCGAGGGAGGCGGCGCCCTCTTACGCAGAGGCACGCCTGCCAGGCGGGCGCGTCCCACCACGCACCACGGGCTGACAAGCCGTCGTGCCCCTTGCCCTTCAATCACTGGAGACAAGCAAAATGCCCAAACTCAAGACCAAAAGCGGCGCCAAGAAGCGCTTCAAGGTGACCGCGGGCGGCAAGGTCAAATGCCAGGCCGCGGGCAAGCGCCATGGCATGATCAAGCGCTCGAACAAATTCATCCGCACGGCCCGTGGCATGATGGTGCTCGCGCGCGAGGATGCGCGGATCGTCAAGAAGTTTCTGCCCTATCAACGCTGAATGATGCCGGGTGCGCTGTCCTCGTCCCGAGGTTGGGGGCGGCGCGAGGCGGGGCGTGAGGGTCGAAGCGGCGCGTGACGACCGGCGCAGGGCACCGATGAGGCGGCCTCGTCCCAGCGCTCCGTGAAAGAGTGTCGCTCGTCGCTGGCGCCCCCTCGCCCAAGCCCGGGCAGCCGGGGAGCATTCACTCCCGCTCACAGGAGATGCTGAAGCACACGCATAGGAGATAATCGAGATGGCTCGCGTTAAGAGAGGGGTGACGACTCACGCCCGTCACCGAAAGGTGATTAAGGCGGCCAAAGGCTATTACGGGCGCCGCAAGAACACCTTTCGGGTTGCCAATCAGGCGGTCGAGAAGGCCCGCCAATATGCCTACCGCGACCGCAAGGTCCGCAAGCGCAATTTCCGCTCGCTCTGGATCCAGCGCATCAATGCGGCGGCGCGCGCCCATGGGCTGACCTATGGCCGCTTTATCGACGGCCTGAACAAGGCGGGCATTGCTGTTGACCGCAAGATTCTGGCCGATCTCGCCGTGCGTGAGCCCGAGGCCTTCAAGAGCCTTGTCGACGAGGCCAGGAGCGCCATCGGCAGCTAGACGCGCGCGCGCCAGTCTCCCGTCCTCGTTCATCTCGTCAATCTCGTTCAAGCCCCCGTTGGGCCATGGGCCCCTCCCGTTTGGGTCATGGGCCCCACCCGCTGCGGATCCAAACGGATATCGAGACGCATCATGTCAGGCGACATCGAAACCCTCGAGCGCCAGGTGCTCACAGAAATCGAAGGCGCCGCGGACCTCCAGGCACTCGAAGCCGTGCGCATCGCAGCGCTTGGCAAGAAGGGCCGCATCACCCAGCTCATGAAACGCCTCGGCGGCCTGCCGCCCGAGGAGCGCAAGAGCTTTGGCCAGGCCGTCAACACCCTCAAGCGCCGTGTGGGTGAGGCCATCGAGGCCCGCAAGTCGGCGCTCGCCGAGGCGGCGCTTGCCGCCCGCCTGGCCCAGGAGACCGCCGACATCACACTGCCCGTCCGGCCCGGCCCGCTTGCCGAGGGGCGCATCCACCCCTTGAGCCAGATCTGGGACGAGGTGACGGAAATCTTCGCCGACATGGGCTTTTCCGTGGCCGAAGGGCCCGACATCGAGAGCGACGAGCTCAATTTCACCAAGCTCAACATCCCGCCCGAGCATCCCGCGCGCCAGGACATGGACACCTTCTATTTCAAGCCGCGCGCCGACGGCTCACGGCTCCTCCTGCGCACGCACACCTCGCCCGTGCAAATCCGCACCATGCAGGCGCAAGAGCCGCCCATTCGCATTATTGCTCCGGGCCGCGTCTATCGCTGCGACTCGGACCAGACCCATACGCCGATGTTCCACCAAGTCGAAGGACTCGTCATCGACGAGGAGACGCATCTCGGCCATCTCAAGTGGTGCCTCGAGGAGTTTTGCAAGGCCTTTTTCGAGGTGGACGAGGTGAAGATGCGCTTTCGCGCCTCGCACTTTCCCTTCACCGAGCCGTCGATGGAGGTCGATATCGCCTATGCGCGGCGCGGCAATGAGATCCGCATCGGCGAGGGCGAAGATTGGCTCGAGATTCTGGGCTCGGGCATGGTGCACCCCAATGTGCTCGCGGGCGTCGGCCTCGATCCCGAGCGCTATCAGGGGTTTGCCTTCGGCATGGGGCTCGACCGCATCGCCATGCTGAAATACGGCATGCCCGACCTGCGCGCCTTTTTCGCCGGCGATGTGCGCTGGCTCAGGCATTATGGCTTTGCGCCGCTCGAGCAGCCGACGCTTGCAGGCGGCCTTTCGCGCTGAGCGATGGGGGAGGCGGCCGTGGGCGCTGAGCAAACCGTGGGGCGGCCTTTCGCGGCGGGCTCTCTTGCGGCTTATGGCTGGTCTTTGGCGCCGAGCAATCGGGCGCGCTGAGCAATCGGGCGCATTGCGCAATCGGATGCACTGAGCAATCGGGGGCACGAGTGGGATGAAATTCACGCTATCCTGGCTCCGCGATCACCTCGAGACCGAGGCCTCGCTCGAGGAGATCACGCAGACGCTCAATCTCATCGGTCTTGAGGTGGAGTCCGTCGAGAACCCCGCCGAGCGCCTTGGCGCCTTTCGTGTCGCCCGTGTGATCGAGGCCAGGCCGCACCCCAACGCCGACAAGCTTCGCGTCTGCATTGTCGATGCGGGCGATGGTGCGGGCGCGGCTGCGGGCGGCTGTGCGGGTGCCGGAGGCGGTGAGGGCAATGGCAAAGGCAAAGGCCAGGGCGCGGTGCAGGTGGTCTGTGGTGCGCCCAATGCCCGCACCGGCATGATCGGCGTCTTCGCC
>WGBL01000155.1 GCA_015494375.1 Hyphomicrobiales bacterium
GGGACTGCGAGGCGCTTGCACAGGGTGACGACGGGATCATCCTTGGCATTGCTGGTCGTGGCCACCCAGACCGCGTCGAGATGCGCCGCCTTGCGCGCGCGCTCGATCACGCGCTCGAGCAAGGGCCGCCCGCCAAGGTCGGCCAGCACCTTGCCCGGCAGGCGGGTCGAGGTCATGCGCGCCTGAATGATGGCGATGGTTGTCATGCCTCGCCCGGCAGTAAGGTCTCTCGCAACTTTTCGGCAAGGCGAACGGCAATGAGCCGCTGACACTCGCGGGTGGAGGCGCCCATATGCGGCGTCATCCAAACGTTTGGGTGCTCCAGCAAGGCATGGCTGTAGGCGTGTGCGGCGGGGTCGGCATCGAACGGCGGCTCGGGCTCAAGCACATCGAGCGCTGCCGCGGCGATCTGACCGCTGTCGAGCGCCTCGAGGAGCGCCCCGTCGTCGATAATCGCGCCGCGTGCCATATTGACGAGGAAGGCGCCATGGGGCAGGTGCGCGAGGAGAGAGCGGTCGACAATGCCGCGCGTCTCTGGTGTGAGTGGCATATGGATTGTGAGCAGGTGCGAGCGTTCGGCCAGCGCGGGAAGGCTCGGGACCAGTGTGCCGCCGAGGGACTCAAAGGCCCCGTAGACACTCCGGTCCGGATCGTAGCCGTATAACGCGCAGCCGAACGGGCGCAGTCTCTCGGCAACGCCCATACCGACGCGACCAAGCCCCGCAATCCCCACTCTGAGTGCCGACAGCTCGCGCCCTTCTATCAGGTGGCGGCGAAAATCCCCGTGGTCGACCATTCGCACCGCTTGCGGAAGATGGCGACAGAGGCCCAGGATGAGCGCCAGGGTGAAGTCGGCCGCGGCGCCCGCATTGGCCCCTTCCACCGTGAGGACGGCGATGCCCCGCTCTTTGGCGGCATCGAGGTCGATATTGTCAAGCCCCGTCCCCGCCCGTCCGATGGCCCGCAATTGTGGGGCGCAATCGAGAAATGCGCGATCAATGACCGTGGCGCTCTTGACAACGACTGCTTGGCAAGACGGCACCAGCTCGTGGAGCAGGTGCGCCCGTCCCATGCCACGGCCATCGACAACCTCCGCGAAGCTCTCGAGGAGCGCAATCCCGTCTCCATCGAGCGATTCACATATGACAATCTTGGGCCTCATTTTGGGAGTGCCATAGGGGAGGGTTGAGCGTGCTATGCCGGTGGCGTCATTCCGGACGTATCATCGCGGGGTGCCTTTCACCAAGAATCTCATGCGGGCAGCGTCATGAGGGCCTTGTAGGGTAGCACGATCTTGCCCGCAGGCGATGGCACATCGGCCAACGCCTCGCCCTTGGCCAGCGACACCAGATCGTCAATGAGCGGCACGCCGGCGCAGATCGAGACGGCGATGCTGCCGCTCGGCCTCGGGTTGATCTCGAGGATTTGCGGCTGGCCATCGTCATCGAACATGAGGTCGCAATCATAAAGCCAGGTGAGGTTAAAGCCCTCGATCAGCTTGGCGCCGAGTTTGTACAGCACTTCGCTATCGAGGAAGAGATGGCCGGCGTTGGGCGCCGCCGAATCGACGCGGCGACGCGGAACGATGCGGCTTGCCCGGCCCTGCCAGGCCAACATGTCGAGGTCGTGGACGGGCTCGCGCAAGCGCTCCATCACGATGGCCGGAAGCTGCTCGGCGAGCGCCGGCAGGACGTGGGTCTCGACTTGCGCCGGCGGAAGATGGAGCTCTCGCCCGCCATCCCTGGTTCGAGCCTCGCTGAGGGCCTTGCGAATGACGAAAACATTGCGCCCACCACGCGCCACCGCAGGCTTGGCGACAAGCGCCGACCGCTCGGCAAGCAAGGCGTCGATCGCCTGGCGAAGCGCCTCCACCGTCTCGGCCTTGCGCCACCGCGGCACCGGCAGCCCCATGCCGGCGAGTGCCTCATAGCAGCGGGCCTTGTCGGAGAAGATGGCGAGCGTCTCGTAGTCCACGCAGGCGAGCCTGCAACCGTCGGTCTCGATGAGGTGTCTCTCGCGAGCGAGTGAAAGCGCCTCTTCGTCAGAGCATGGCAAGACGAGATCGACGCCCTCCTCGCGCACGATTTCCGCCACGCGTGAGGCGTAGTCCCGAGCGTTTCCCGCAGGAACGGTGGCGAATCCATCCGCCAGGTGGCGGGCCGGCACATCCGTGCGCATGTCGACGGCAATCACGCGAATGTCATGCCGTTCACTCGCCTTGATGTAGCGAATGACCTGCGGGGTGAGCTCGCCACCTGCCGAGGTGAGCAGAAGCGTGAAACTCATGGTCGCTCCTCCAAGTCCTCCGCGCGGATCGGATCATCGGCAAGGCGTGCCTTGGCGACCGGCAAACCGAGAACACGCTCATACTCCCAAGGCGGCAGCCCGCGGCGGCCCGGCAACGGGCGCTTGATGGCGATGTTCTCCTTGCTGAGCGCGGTTCCGGCCGGGATGTCGTGCGCCGCCACCAGACAGCGCAGATAGCGCTCTCGTGCCGCCTCTTCATCCTTGCTCGGCGTCTCGCCTTGAGGCGCGGCAAGCATGCGCTCGGCGCGGCGGACGTTTGCGACCAAGTCGGCAAGACCTTCGGGCTCGAGCGAAATCGCATGATCGAAGCCCGCGCGCGTCCTGTCCAAGGTGACATGCTTTTCGAGCATCACGGCCCCGCACGCAACAGCAAGCGCGCTCGCAAGCGTGCCTTCTGTGTGGTCCGAAAAGCCGACGGGAAGGGAAAAGCGCTTCTCGAGTTGGCCAATTCGTGAAAGCCGCGCGCGCTCGGGCGGCGTTGGATAGAGCGAGGTGCAATGGAGGAGGACAATATCCTGCGCGCCCCCCTTTCGGGCGGCGTCAAGCGCACGGGCGATGTCGTCCTCGGTGCCGAGGCCGGTGGAGACGACGAGTGGCCGTCCGGTCGCGGCCGCGCGTTCGATAAGCGGCGTGTGGGTGAGAAGCCCTGAGCTGATCTTGTGGGCGGCCGGCGCGAGTGCATCGACCCAGGCGAGCGTCTCGAAATCGCCCGCGGTCGTGAAGGCCTCGAGCCCCAATTCGCGAGCGAGCGCAAACATGCGCGCCGTCTCCTCGCGTGTGAGCGCCGCACCGGAGAAAATCTCGTGGCTCTTGGTGCCGCGGACGTAATTCGCATCGGCGTCGATGGTTTGCAGTTTGATGGCGTCGGCGCCAGCTGCGGCAACGGCCTCGATCAAGCGTGCACAGGCCGCGACGTCGCCCTCGTGATTGATGCCGATCTCGGCGACGATGCAAACGGGATGGCCGGAGCCAATGGCGCGATTGCCGAATGCTATGGTTTTGCGGGCGCTCATGGTCCGTGGGTGGCCGTTTGCAGGCGATCGGCGGCCTCTCCGGAGAGCGCTGGCGGCCGTCCAGTGGTCAGGGCGATAAGCGCGCCGGCCACGCGCGCCGCGCCCTTGCCGTCGATGAGGCGGCGAGCGGCCTTACTCATTGCCGCGCGGGCCGCGCCATCGAAGGCGAGGCGCCGGAGGGCTGCACCAAGGGTGCTTGCGTCCACCCTCTCGAGCGGGCCAAGGGTCTCCGTCGCGCCGGCCTCGGCCGCCATGGCGAGGCTCGCGCGCTGGTTGTCGGCGACACACAGGCTGAGCGAGGGCAAACCCGCCGCGCAGCGCTCGAGGAGCGCGACACCGCCGGCACCCAGCCCCATATCCGCCGCCGCAACCAGCCCGGCCATGTCGTTCGTGTCGATCACCAGACGGGCAGCGAGCGCCATCGCCTCCAGCCTTGCCGCAATGGCGCGGCGGTGCGGTGCGTCGGCCCCCAGCACGGCGATGATCTCGGGCCGCCAATCGTCGCCCGTGACCTCCTCGATCGCCGCCAAGGCAAGGCCCATCGCATTAGCGCTGTCGCGCCGGCCAAAGAAGAGGAGTATTTTTCGTGCGACAGGCGGTGCGGGGGGGCGCTCCACGAGGGCGAAGGCCGGGTCGACGAG
>WGBL01000156.1 GCA_015494375.1 Hyphomicrobiales bacterium
GGAGATGTGTATAAGAGACAGAAGAAAAAGCGCTGGATGCGCGGCGGCCCATCGGGGGTTTCCTTGACGTCCGGACTCCAGAGGGGCGCGAGCTCCTTTTCGATCCGTTTGGCGATTTCCGTCGTGGTCTTGAGGTTGTAGCCGGGCGGCGGCAGGACGATCCCGAACATGAGGTTGCGGTTGCCGTCGGGGAGATACTCAAGCTTGGGCAGGAAGCGCCAGGCGGCAAAGGCCGCGGCAAGACTGATGGCGGCCACCACACCGAGCGCGAGGAGCCGCGAGCGCGTCACGAGGGCGGTGAAGCCGAGGATGGCCTCAACGAAGCGCGCAGCAAGCGGGTCGATGATTGGCAGCCGCAAGCGCCAGGCTGGGCCGCCACCCATGCCAATGCCCGCGCCCAAGCTTGGACCCACGCCGCCTTTCGAGGCGGCATCCCTTCCCGAGCCCGCACCCCCGACCAGCAGGCGGTTGGCGAGTGCCGGCAGCACCGTGACGGAGACCACCAGCGAAAGCAGGACCGAAACCGAGATCGCCACCGCAATGTCGCGAAAGAGCTGGCCCACCTCGAGCTTCATGACCAGGATCGGCAGGAAGACAAGGACCGTGGTCAGTGCCGAGACGAAAACGGCCCCCCAGACCTGGCGCGCCCCTTCATAGGCTGCGCGGGCGGCCGACGCGCCACGTTCGCGCAGGCGGTAGATGTTCTCGAGCACGACAATGGCGGCATCGACCACCATGCCGACGGCAAAGGCAAACCCCGCAAGCGAGATCACGTTGATCGAGCGGCCGAGCGCGGCCATGGCGACAAATGCGCCGATCACTGACACCGGAATGGCCAGTGAGACGATGAGCGTCGCCCGCCAGGAGCGGAGGAAGACCAGGAGCACGAGGGCCGCCAGGCTGCCGCCGAGCCAGATGTTCTGCCGCACGAGCGCGATGGACGACTTGATATAGACGGTCTCGTCGTAGACCTGACGGAGCTTCAATCCCGCTTCTGGGACGGCGTGGGCGTTGAGCTCGGCGACCGCGCGCTTGATGCCCGC
This sequence comes from Hyphomicrobiales bacterium, assembly GCA_015494375.1. GTDB lineage: Bacteria > Pseudomonadota > Alphaproteobacteria > Rhizobiales > S144-23 > S144-23. The sequence continues at coordinate 1,044 of WGBL01000156.1, forward strand.
CATGGTCTCGATCACATTGGCGCCCGCCTCGCGCTTGGCGTTGAAGGCGAGGGCCGGCTCGCCGTTGTAGCGGATCTTTGCGGTGGGCGTTTTGTAGGCGAACCGCACCTCGGCCACATCGCCCAGACGGACGCGCGCAAGGCGGCGGCTGTCGCTGTCCTGTGCCGAGCGCAGCACCACGGCCCTGATCGCTGCGAGCTCATTGAGCTCGGCCTCGGTGCGGACCACATAGCGCCGTTTGCCCTCATCGACATTGCCTGCCGAGATGGCGATGTTGGCGCGCCGGAGCGCATCGACGACGGCGCCGACGGTCAGACGGTAGCGGGCCAGCAGCGTCGGCTCGACGATGATCTCGATCTGGCGTTCGGAGCCGCCATAGATGCTGACAAGGCCGACACCGGGCACCCGCTCGATGCGGTCCTTGATCACGTTCTCGACAAAATCGCCATAGGTGTGGATGGGGCGCGTGTTGCCGGGCTTGCGGGTGACGATGAACCAGGCGATGGCGTTGTCCTCGCTGCCGGCGGTGCGCAGGCTCGGCTCGTCCGCTTCCTCGGGGTAGCCCGTCACCCGGTCGAGCCGGTTGGCGACGAGCAGCAGCGCCCGGTCCATATTGGTGCCGATATCGAACGCGAGTGTGATGCGGGCGCGGCCCTGTTGTGAGCGGCTGGTTATGTCGGCGAGCCCTGGAATGCCCGTGAGCGCTTCCTCCTGGCGGATGGTGATCTCGCGCTCGACTTCGGCCGGTGCCGCGCCGGGCCAAATCGTCGTCACCGTGATCACGGGCCGGTTGACATCGGGCGCAAGCTGAATGGGGATGGTGCCGAGCGCCACAAAGCCGAACATGACCACCATCAGAACGATGGCGACCACCGCCGTCGGCCGTTCAATTGCTGTGCGAATGACGCTCATGTTGCGCTCTCACGTTGCGCGTTGATATCGGGCTCTTAATGTTGCGCTCTCATGTCGCGCGCTGGCGTCTCGCGCTCATGTTGTGCTCTCATGTCGCGCGCTGGTATCTCGCGCTCATGTTGCGCTCTTATTAGGTTGCGCCCTTATGTGGCGCTCTGATGCCGCGCTCTGATGCTCGTTGTGATGCCTCCCTCTAAGGCTTCATCTTGATGCCGGGTTCCGGTGCTCGCTCTCATGTCTCGCTCTTGTCGATGCGGACGGGGGTGTCGGGGCGCAGCCGTTCATTGCCGCGCACGACCACGACATCGCCGAGCTTGAGGCCCGAGAGGACTTCCACATAGCCGGCCACCGACTGGCCGAGCGCAACGACGCGTGCTTTGGCCTTCTTGTCTTCAATGACGAAGACGAGGTCACGCCCGGCGCGCTTTAAGATGGCGTCCTTGGGTACCGCGACGGCAAGGCGCGGTGGGCCCGCCGGTATCTCGACCGTGACGCTCTGGCCTTCGGCGGGCGAGGCGGCTCCGCCCTCATCCGTTGCCCCCGGCTCGAGCGCAAAGCGCACCGCGCGGGTCCTGGTCAGCGGGTTCTCGCTTGCCAGTATGGCCCGCACGGCCGCCTTGCGCGGGGGGCCATCGCCGTGGGCACCGAACCAGAAGCGCACTACATGGCCCGGCTTGAGCCCCGAGAGATATTGCGCCGGTACATCGGCCTCGATCTCGAGTGCGCCGGTGCCGATGAGCCGGACCAGGCGATCGCCGCTCCGGACATAGCCGCCGATCTCGGCGTACCGCTGCACGACCATGCCGCTATAGGGCGCACTCACGGTCGCCTTGGCGATGTCGAGCCGGCGCCGGGCGACGGCCGCAGCCCGGGTTGCCACCCGCGCCTCGGCGCGCGCCACCTTGGAACGAGCGACGGCGATCTCGATGCGCGCGTCCTCGAAGCGGGCCTTGGAGAAGGCGGCCGAGCCCTTGAGCCGCGCCTGGCGTCGCAGCCGCAATTCGGCCAGCTCGGCCTCGGCCTTTGCTGTCTCGAGCTCGGCCTTGGCCTCGGCGAGGGCGCTCTCGGCCAGGCGCAGCTCTGCCATAAGCGTTTCGGTATTGAGCCGGGCAATCACATCGCCCTTCTTGACCCGCGCACCGACCTCGACCGGGAATGCCTCGAGCCGACCGCTGATCTCGGTGGCGATATCGCCGGCACGGCGGGCGACGAGCCGCCCGATCACGGTGACGGTGCGCGTCATGGGGCGTTTGGTGATGGTCTCGACGCCAACGAGCATGGCCCGCTGGGCCGCGGCCTCGCTCGGCAACGCCAAGTGGAGCGTCACGCAGAGGCCGATCGCCAACGAGAGCTTAGCGGGGCGGGGCAAGCGCTTGCGCACGCAATGCCGTGCCCCGGACGTGAAAGCCGAGGGGGTCGCGGCCATGCAACTCGCAAGACGGCTGATATGAGGCATGGCGCAAGAATAAGCTCTTCTTCAGAATGCGCAATCGGGAAGAGTCGACGGGCAGCCGGAGGTTCGACGAAGAGGCATCGGTGCCCTGAATCGACGGTCGGTTCAGCAGGTGGCAAGATTTGTGCCGGCCGAGAGAGCGCTTGACGATTGCCGGCGTGCATTGGATACAGCGGCCATGGAACACCCTGGGTTTTATGAGCGCGCCGGGCCGTTTGCACTGGGCGAGATCGCCGAGCTGGTGGGCGCCGAGGTGGCGCAAGATCAGGCCGGGCGCGAGATCTCTGACGTCCGCACCCTCGGCCAGGCGGGGGCGGGCGACATTTCATTTTTCACCAATCGCAAGTATCGCCAGGCCTTGGCGGCGACGGAGGCTGCGGCCTGTCTCATCAAGCCGGCCGACCGAGCGCTTGTGCCCGCTGGTGTGGTGCCCCTCTGTGTCGCGGATCCTTACCAAAGCCTTGCCGCGGTGCTTTTCAAGTTCTATCCCGAGGCCGGCCGACCGCTGGTCATGGGACCGGCCGGCGATGATTGGCGCGGGCCCGGTGTCCACCCGAATGCGCGGCTCGAGGAGGGGGTGGTTGTCGAGCCGGGCGCCGTTGTCGGGCCCGAGGCCGAGATCGGGCGCGGCACGCGCATCGCAGCGGGCGCCATTGTCGGTTATCGGGTGGCCATTGGCCGCGACTCCTTCATCGGCCCCACGGCCACGATCCTCCATGCCCTCATCGGCGATCGGGTGATGATCCACAGCGGCGTGCGCATCGGCCAGGACGGCTTCGGTTTCGCCATGGGGCCCGAGGGCCATCACAAGGTGCCGCAGGTGGGCCGTGTCATTATTCAAGACGATGTCGAGATCGGCGCCGGAACCGCCATCGACCGCGGCGCGCTTGAGGATACAATCATCGGTGAAGGCACCAAGATTGATAATCTTGTCCAGATTGGGCACAACGTGGTCATCGGCCGGCATTGTGTGATTGTGGGCATGGCGGGCATCGCCGGCAGCGCGACACTCGAAGACTTTGTCGTCTTGGGCGGGCATGCCATGATTGCGGGCCATATCACCATCGGACGCGGCGCGCGCATTGCCGGCGGCTCGGGCGTGCATCGCGATGTTCCCCCCGGCGCCGAGCTCATCGGCTATCCGGCGCGCCCGGTCAAGGAGTGGATGCGCATCAATCTCGCCCTCGGGAGAATGGCGAAGGGCGGCAAGGCCTCGCGCTAGGGATGGGCTCAATTGCGGACCGTGTGTCTTTTGTGCTGGTGTTGTGGCTTGCGGTGGTCTCGGGAAGACAACACTTTTCCCAGTAAAGAGTTGTTAGCTCATTGATGGGGTTGGAGCCAACCATGGCAGGGATGACGCGGCAAGCGGCGGTACGTGCGGATGATCGTTAGTGGGAGCTTAGTCGGAGCGTCGGTGATGAATGACAGCGAGGCCAGGAATAACCAGGCAAAGGAGGCGCGGCGCGAGCTCGGCTCGGCAGACCTCGTGCGCATCCTCAAGCTCTTGCCACACCGCTACCCGTTCCTCTTGATCGATCGCATTATCGAGATGGACGGCGACCGCTCCGCCATCGGCATCAAGAACGTCAGCTTTAACGAGTTCTATTTCCAGGGCCATTTCCCCGGCCGCCCCGTCATGCCCGGTGTGCTCATCATCGAGGGCATGGCACAGACGGCCGGCGCACTTTGTGTCTCACAGCTTGGCGAGGGTTATGAGCCGCGCCTTGTCTATTTCATGTCGATCGATCGCGCGCGTTTTCGCCGCCCTGTGGTGCCGGGCGATCAGTTGCGGCTCCATGTCCTCAAGAAGCGCAATCGCGGCCGCGTCTGGCGCTTTGCCTGCGAAGCGCGGGTGGACGGCCAACTTGTCGCCGAGGCCGAGATCAGCGCCATGGTCATGGAGGAGTGAGTTCGGAGGAGTGAGTTTGGCCGCAGTCAAGATCCACAAGCAGGCCGTTGTCGAGACGGGTGCCGAGCTCGGCGCTGGCGTCGAGATCGGGCCCTTTTGCCATGTCGGGCCCAAGGTCGTGCTCGGCGATGGCGTCAAACTCCATGCCCATGTTGTCGTGACCGGCAACACCACCATCGGCGCCCGCACCGAGGTGTTTCCGTTCGCCGTCATCGGCACCATTCCCCAGGACCTCAAATATGCCGGTGAGGAGAGCCGGCTTGAGATCGGCAGCGACAACAAGATCCGCGAACACGTCACCATGAACCCCGGCACCGCGGGCGGCGAGATGGTGACCCGCGTCGGCTCCCATGGTCTCTTCATGGTGGGCGCGCACATCGCCCACGACTGCCAGGTGGCGGATCATGTCATCATGGCCAACAACGCGACCCTTGCCGGCCATTGCCACGTCGGTGCCCATGCCATCCTCGGCGGGCTGAGTGCCGTGCACCAGTTTGTGCGGATCGGCGCCTATGCCTTTGTCGGCGGCATGTCGGGGGTCGAGAACGACGTTATCCCGTTTGGCATGGCGATCGGCAATCGGGCGCACCTCTCGGGCCTCAACATCGTCGGCCTCAAGCGCAAAGGGTTCGATCGCGAGCACATCCACGACCTGCGCAAGGCCTATCGCATGCTGTTTGCCACGGAAGGCACGCTCAAGGAGCGCCTCGAGGATGTGGAGAAGATGTTCGGCCATGTGGAGGGTGTGCGGCAGATCATCGCGTTCATTCGCGCGCCGTCTGACCGTGCGTTGTGCGTGCCGCCGAGCGGCGACAGCTAAGGGGCTGCGACTCTGCTATGTTGCGGATGTCGCGCGCGGCCGGGAGGAGGGGCGAGACGGCCAAGCGGGCCCAGCAGGCCCAAGGCGCCCCGCAGGGACGAGGCGCCCCGCAGGGACAAGCCGCCGCGCAGGCGAGGCATGGCGAGGGCTCAGCCTCGCCACTTGGGATCGTGGCAGGTGGCGGGCGGCTGCCCGTCGCCGTCGCCAGGCGGGCGGTTGGGGCGGGGCGCCCGGTCCACATTGTGGCCATCCGGGGCGCGGCCGATGCCGAGGTCACGGCCTTTCCCCACACCTGGGTCGAGATGGGCGAGGTGGGCCGCATCCTCGCCACCCTGAGAGCGGCGGGATGC
>WGBL01000157.1 GCA_015494375.1 Hyphomicrobiales bacterium
GGCGATGATGGCGCGGCGGCACCTGGAGGCTCTCACGCAAGGCATCGAGGGAGGCGAAATCGAGATTGGCATTGCGCCACTGCAGCTGCTTGACCGGCTCGAACTGGTGGTTCTCCAGCCGCTCGATGAGCGTCGAATCAAAGGGCTCGACATCGCCGGTGACGCCGAAGGTGCCGTCGTTCATGTGGCGGCCGGCCCGACCGGCGATCTGGCCGATCTCGACGGGCGTCAGGTTGCGGTGATTGAGGCCGTCGAACTTGCGGACTTGCGCGAAGGCGACATGGTCGACATCGAGATTGAGACCCATGCCGATGGCGTCTGTCGCAACCAGGAAATCCACCTCGCCCGCCTGATAGAGCGCCACCTGGGCGTTGCGGGTGCGCGGGCTGAGCGCGCCGAGGACGACCGCTGCGCCGCCGCGCTGGCGGCGGATGAGCTCGGCGATCGCATAGACGTCGCTTGCGGAGAAGGCAACCACGGCCGAGCGGCGCGGCAGGCGCGAAATCTTTTTTGCACCGGCAAAGGTGAGCCGCGAAAGCCGCGGCCGAGTGATGAAGTTGGCGCCAGACAGCAACTCGGCAATGGTCTCGCGCATGGTCTGGGCGCCCAGCAGCAGCGTTTCCTGATTGCCGCGGGCGTTGATCAAACGATGAGTAAAGACATGGCCGCGCTCGGGATCGGCGGCGAGCTGAATCTCGTCGACAGCAACGAAGTCCGCCTCTACCTCGAGCGGCATGGCCTCGACGGTGGACACCCAGTAGCGCGGGTTTTCGGGCTTGATCTTCTCCTCGCCGGTGATCAGCGCAACCGCCCCCGGGCCCACACGCGCCACGACCTTGTCGTAGACCTCCCGCGCAAGCAGCCGCAGCGGCAGGCCGATGATGCCGCTTTCGTGGCTCAGCATGCGCTCAATGGCAAGGTGCGTCTTGCCGGTATTGGTGGGCCCCAGAACCGCTGTCAGGTTGCGCACACGCAAGGGGAAGTTGGTGGGCTCGCGCGCTCCCTCGGGCCCAATTCGAGGCTGCATGGCTGGCCACCCCGTTCGCTCTCTCTGCATTTGTGTTCTGGAGCGGCTTTGCCGCCGGTCCCGGCGCTCATCCACTCCAAGCTTTCCAAGCGATGATTGTTGTCGTGTAGCGAGAGATTGTAAATCGGCTCCGCAACCTTATGCCCGGCATCCTTCAGCCGAACCATCTCTTGCCGGCGCCATCTTCTTGGCCGCGGCACTGGCCCTCGCGGTGGAAGCCAGCCGCTCTGCGGCGAGCCGGTCATTGCCATCAATCCCCACCGGTCGGCTCTGCCCGGTTCGCTCTACCAGTGGGATTGAGCCGGCGATGTCTCGGTGCGTCTCGGAATGCTCTATTGCGAGCGCGACCGGGTGCCGGGTTCAGTTGGCCAGGGCGACACGGGACAAGCCAACGACGTCGATGCGGCGTGAGATCATCTGGGCGGGGCCTGCAATCGTCGGGATCACGATCTTATAGGGCAGGAACACCCGCGCCTTCGGCGCACGCACCAACCAGACCTCGATCGACTTGCTGTTGGCCATGAAGCGGGTGCCCTTGTTCCACTTGTGACCGGCGATGGGCACATAGCGCACCCGACAGACGAAGGCGTAGCTTTCGAGCCCATAGCCCTTGCGATTGTTGATGGGGCGCCGGCCCTTGAACGACAGGACGAGATCAAAGCGCTGCTTGCCGTCGAAGATCGCAATCTTGCGCTGGCAAGGGTTGCCGTTGGTGTGGCGCGTCAGCGCCATGACGGCGCTCATGGGATCGAGCACACCAACGAGGTGTTTCGGCTTGAGCGGTACGCGCTTTTTCGATGGGCCGACGGGGGGAATGGCGGAGATTTTGCGCACCACACCGCGATTGAACTCGAGCCCGATCCGGCCGTGCTTCGAGTTGCTCTTGTAGGCAAAGTCATAGGCGACCGGGAGCGGCCGCCCGGCGCCGATGCGCCCCTTGCTCGAGCTCAGGCCGCGCCACTTGAAGGCGCCAAACACCGCGCTCAACTTGGCATCGCCGTTGAGCCAGTATTTGCCTGCGCGCACCTCGGCGGAAAAGACGAATTTGCCGAGCTCAAAGCCACCGAAAGTGATGACATAGACCGCCCGTACCTGACTGGGCCAGTCGCGCGCGCCCGCAAGAGCGGTGCTCGCAAATGCGACAACGCCGAGGGCGAGAACACAGTAAACACGGCAAATGAAGGAAAACCGACAAAAAACCGATCGCGACAACGGAACCAACATACCCCGGCCTCTTGGAATGTCTCCCACCTACAGCTCTGCCTCTATTTAACCAATGCGTCAAATATGAGGCCCGCCGAGCTTGCCCAAAAAGCGTAAACAATTTCATCACAGTTGCATGAAATTGCGCCAGCGTGGGACGACGAGCCGGCCTGATTGCGATTTCGTGGCGCTTCTTCGTGGCCCATTGTGTGGTGCAATCAGGACGCTGTGGGTTTTCGGGGCGGCCTTAGCACACTGCGGGCATGTGCGTGGCGCCTGGAGGCTCGCTCGATGTCTCTTTTGCCCCATTTCGCAACACCTCTCAACCGCGCCTTAACCCTTGCCATCTAGGCTTGCAGCTGTTGGCCGGCCGACGCGCCACTCTTTAGTGGTGGCGCGTGTGGCCGCGCGGCGCGATTGCCGCTCAGCAGGACACAAGAGACGGGGCCGGGCGTGGCAGTGGACGTAAAGCGCCAGAGCGGAAAATTCCCATGCGGCCCTGTTGCACGGGGCGCCATTGTTGCGGGCGACACATTTGTTGCGCGCCTCGCCGTTCGCCTCATCTCGGCTCTCCTCGTCGTCTTGGCGGCTCTTACCAACCACCCCTTATCGTCTTCCTTGGCCCTAGCCCAGAGTGAGGCGCGCGAGGTTGAGGCGCAACGCAATCAGCCGAGGGAGGAAAACGTTCAACCCACGAGGGAAGCGGTTCCGCCAGAGGGAGAGTCAGTTGAGCCTAGGCAAGAGGTCATTGAGCTAGGCGAAGAGGCCACTGAGCCAGGCGAGGAGAGCGCTGCGCCAAAGGAGGAAGCCGTTGCTGCGGCCACAGCCGCGCGCCTTCGAAAGCGCCGCTATGACGCTACCGCGGATGGTGACTTTCACAAGGGCGCCAGGCGCGAAGCCCCCGATCCCTTTCGCGCACTCGGGCTGCGCGCCGGCGCCTTCGTGATTTCTCCGGAGCTTCAGGCCTCGCTCGAATTCACCGACAATGTGTTTGCGGCCAACGATGACCGCCAGAGCGATGT
>WGBL01000158.1 GCA_015494375.1 Hyphomicrobiales bacterium
CCATGCCCCAAAGCCGCCGGCCCCCGAGGGTGGCACAGACGAATAACACCAGGCCGCGCAATCAACGACCCTTCGTGCCGCCTGGTTTCACAAATCGCCGATCGTTTTGCCGATGGTGGCCTATGGCTTGAGCCTGAGCCTGAGCCCCTGGAGCGCGAGACCTGAGACGGCAAGCGAGACAAGCGCATTCCAGCCGGCAAACGACAGTCCGAGAACGCGCAATTGCACCTCATCGCAGCGCACGACCTCGGCCTTCGACAGCGCGCCCAAGAGGTTGCCCGCATCGGTGGCAAGGCCGCCCGCTGAGGCGGCGCACGTGCTCGGCCCCTCCCACCAGCGCCATTCAACGCCGGCGTGATAAACGCCGAGGCCCGCATTCACCAAAAAGCCGAGTGCCACCAGCGCCAGGAGCACATTGGCAAGCCCGCGCGCCCCGCGGCCGTCGAGCAGATAGGCGACGAATATGGCGGGCACGCCGAGGTAATAGGCATAGCGCTGGGTGAGACAGAGCGGGCAGGGGCGATAGCCCCCCAGATGCTCAAAGGCGAGCGCAGCCAAAATGGCCGTCGTCGCGAGAAGCCCCGCAAGCGCGATGGTCGTGCGACGGTTCTGGATGATCGAGATCATGGCGCTCAGTCTCGCTATCAGCCTCAATGAGGGATCACCTCAGGTATTCGATAAGCAAGAAACCGCCCACAAGCGAGACGAAAAAAAGCGTCGAGACGAGGGCAAAGCGCCGCTCGATGAAATCGCGAATGGGCGGGCCGAACCAGTAGAGAAGCCCGGCGACGGCAAAGAACCGCACGCCCCGCGCAAGCACACTCGCAAGCATGAAGACGGCCATGTTGAGCTGCGTCGCACCCGAGGCGATGGTAATCACCTTATAGGGAAAGGGCGTAATACCCGCCATGAGCACAATCCAGGCGCCATAGGCGTTGTACTTGTCAGCAAAGCTCTGGAACTCCTGACCGAGTCCATAAAAGTCGAGGAGCGCCCGGCCCACCGTCTCGAACAGAAAATAGCCGATGGCATAGCCGGCAACGCCGCCCAAAACCGAGCCCGCCGTGGCGATAAGCGCAAAGCTCCAGGCCTTCGCACGCTCGGCCAGCACCATCGGGATGAGCATGACGTCTGGCGGGATCGGGAACACCGAGCTCTCGGCGAACGCCACGGCAAACAGCGCCTCCGGCGCGCGCCTGTGGGCCGCAAGCTCCATCATCTTGTCATAAAGGCTCTTGAGCATCGCCGCTAAATAGAGCGATTGCCCGGCGCATGCAATCGGCAATGCCGGCGCGTTCAAAGCTAAAGCAAGCGCGGGATGACGAGGAGCAGGGATGGGCTGGTTCCCCTTGGCGTCATAGCCGTCCTCGGGCTTGACCCGGGGATCAGACCCGGCGATCCAGGGCAAAGTTTTGAAACGAATGCGATATACGGCCCTGGATGCCCGATCAAGTCCGGGCATGACGAGTGTGTGTTGCGCGATTTGCTATCAGTCGCCACGGCTCGATCGTTTGGCTCGCCGGTACAAGAGGGGGAGGCAAAACAACGTTGAGCCGGACACCAGTGGGTCGAGCCCGAGCATGACGAAGGAGGAGTGCGGGAATGAGAAGCGTGCGGGATGACTAGGAGGGCGCGCCGGATCGCACGGCCAATCAAAAGAACAGAATTATCCTATCCAACCGAAACCCGCTCCAGTGCGCCCTGGGTGCGGGTGAGATAGGCCTCCATGAGCCGGTGTGGGTTCTCGGCGAGGCGTTCCTTCCATGGGCCCAGGGAGACCCGCGACTGGATGAGGCCACGCAGGACACCGATATGCTGGGTGTGGCCAAGCGCAAGCGCGCCGATGATGCGATCGTCATCGAAGGCGAGCCGCAGATAGCGGTGGCGCTCGGGGTCGGCACGGGTGACCGTCTCGCCACCCTCGACCCCCTGCCAGAGCCCAAACGAGCTCGAGACGAGTCCGAGCGTGTTCAAGACATTCATCGCCAGGCTGCCGGGATAGCGCGCGGGCCGGCCCGCCATATTGAGGGCGGCGATGCGGCCGTGCTCGGCGGCCGTCGGCTGAATGGCGTGGATGGCGCGGGCGCCGCTTGAAAAATCAAACCCTTCCGCCACATCGCCCGCGGCAAAGACGTGCTCGGCCGATGTTTGCAGGTGCTCATCGACAACGACACCCGTCTCGCAAGCGATGTCGCTGCCCTTAAGAAAGCCGATGTTGGGGCGCACGCCCGTCGCCGAGACGACGAGATCGGCGGCGATCGTCTCGCCGCTCGAGAGGCTGAGCACAAGGCGCTCGCCCTGGGGCTCGATACGCTCAACGCGGGTTGCGGTGCGCACATCGACGCCTTTCCTGGTGCACCAATCGGCGATCATGGCGGCGCCCGTCTCGTCCATCATGCGGGGCAACATGCGCGGCTCGGCCTCGATGACCGTGAGTTGCACCCCTCTGGCAGCGAGCGCCTCGAGGACAATGCAGCCGATGAACCCTGCGCCCATGAGCACCACGCGGGCGCCGCTCCGCGCCTTGGCCGCAATGGCGCGGGCATCGGCCATGGTCCAGCAATCGACGACGCCATCGAGGTGGGCGCCGTCGATGGGCGGGCGCGCCGCCTCCGAGCCCGTTGCAATGAGGAGCTTGTCGTAGCCGCGGGCCGTGCCGTCGCTCAGCCGCACTTCTTGCGCGACTGTGTCCACCGCCTCGGCCCGGGCCTCGTGCAGCTCGATGTCAAGGCGAGAGAAATGATCCGCACCATGGCGGAGATGGGTGCCACTCTCGTCGATGTTGCCCGCCAGCAGATAGGGCAGCGCCATGCGCGCGTAGGGCGGCTCGGGCTCATCGCCGATGATGGTGATGGCGGCCTCGCGATCCTGTTGGCGCAGCGTCTCGGCGGCGATGACACCGGCCGGCCCGGCACCCAATATGAGATAGCGCATTCCCCCACACTCCCTTGGGATCGATGCCACTCGCCTTCTGGCTCACTCGCCGGCATCGAGGCCGAGGCGCGCGAGTGTCTCGGGCAGGGGCACGCCGTCGGCGCTCCAGCCGCGAAGCGCATAGTACTCGGGCAGCATCTTGTCGATCTCGGACACCTTGCCCTTGGCGGTGCCCGAGGGCGCGGGCTCCTCCTTGAGGCGCGCGGGCAGATCGTCGTCGGCGCGGCCGAAGCCCGCCATCAGGTTAAAGAGCCGCTCGAGGTTCCAGATGCGCTCGCCCGTCTCGCGCAGCCGCTCCTCGCTCCATTCGCTCCCCACAGCCGCCTCGATCTGGGCCCGATAGCGGGCGATGCCGATGTTCGAGGTGAAGAGACAGAGTCCGGTCGAATCGATCATGGCGATCTCGTCCTGACTCCTCTTGCACGGCTCGGCCTTGCCCTTGCCGGTCTGGTCCTCCATGTCCTCGGCGAAGACATCGTGCTTCAAGTGGCAGGCACCGCGGTTCGACGTGGCATAGCCGAGCCCCATGCCCTGGAGCGCGCGGCTGTCATAGCCCGCAAACTCCTGGCCCTTGACGACCATGGCGAGCTCCGGATGGCCATATTTCTCCGCAAGGCGCTTGGCGCCCAATGCGAGCACCTGACCGAAGCCCTCGTATTTGCCGGTCTTCTCCGCCATCACCGTGAGCGCCTCGGCGCTGCCGAAGGTGAGCGCGATGCCGTCGGTCTCCTCTTTGCTGATCACGCCCATCTCGTAAAGCTCCATGGCGGTGGCGAGCGTGCCGCCAAAGGAGATGGGATCAAAGCCCTGCTCGTTTGCGATAAAGGCCGCAAAGGTCAGCGCATCGAGATCGTCGACGCCGACGAGCGGGCCGAAGGCATAGGCCGTCTCGTATTCGAGCCCGCCCGAGGCGATACGGTATTCGGGGCGGTTGATCACGGTAAAGTGGGTCTCGTCGATATGGGCGATGCGCCCACAGGCGATGGTGCAGGCAAAGCACGCCTTGTTGGTGATCAGATTGACATGGCCGCGCTCGTTGGGTGTGCGCACGGCACGATGGTTGATCTTCGGCACCCCCTCAAACTGGACCTCGTGGAAATTCCGCGTCGGCAGGCCGCCGAAG
>WGBL01000159.1 GCA_015494375.1 Hyphomicrobiales bacterium
ATGCTCTCCGCCGTCGCGCTGTCATCTTCGATCAGTAGGACCCGCATCTCAACCCTCGTTTCTCTGACCCTTCTATTCAGCCGCTGCCCGTTGGCTGAATCGGTTGCATTCTTGTGGTTCGTTAACTTGTATTGACGGAAACTAATGAGCAGAAGTTAACAAACCGTTTGTTGGTTACTGAAAAAACAGGGTTTTTTGGTTTGAGCCGGCGGATGTGCTGGGCCGTGGGCAGATGTCGCTCGATGACGGCTGCCATCCATTCCAGGGGCTGCAGAACGGCTTGTGCCCTGTGCCCCCAAAGGCGGGCCTGGCTCGGCGGAGCACGCCTGGACGCCACACTCACGAGATGCAGCAACGCAATCACCGCGCAATCACCGCAAATGGCGCGAATCGAACATTAACAATTTGCTAACAGATTGAGCCGCTCCGTCCTATGGCAAATCGGCCACGGGCGGGGGGAAAAAACCACGCGCCCCTGACCTCTGCTAAGTTGCTCTGGTTTACGGCAATTTAAGCCAGCCGTGGCATGTTGGCACAATCGCACAAAGGGCCGGACAAGAGCCTCGAGATGCGATTGTGGGGCTGGCCGTGGCAAGTTGGCACGACTCTTGTATCGGCAAGCGCCGCGCGTTCGAAAACGAGTAGTGGGTGTCGAACAGATGAAATCGCGTGAGAACCTGCTTCGGCTTCGCCAGTTCGAGGTCGAAGAAAAGCGCCAGAAGATTGCCGATCTCGAGAGGATGATCGAGGACTTCAAGGGCATGGCCGACGATCTCGATCGCCAGATTGCCGCCGAGGAGGAGGCGGCGGGCATCTCGGACCCGTCGCATTTCTCCTATCCACCTTTCGCCAAAGCCGCGAGAGAGCGCCGCGACAACCTGCGCCGCTCGGCAGACGAGCTCGAGAGCCAGCTCGTCGACGTAAGAAAGGAGCTCGAGGAGGCGCTCGAGGAGCTCGATAAGGTGGCGGCCCTGGGCGAGCGCCAGGAGGGAGCCGACGGGGGCATGCAGCCATCTTCGGGCGGACTGCGCGAGCATTTGAGCCGGCAATCCACACGCGGGCGCTGAGCCGAGCAGCGCCCCGCAAATGCGGGCGTTGTGCATTCACAGCCCGTAAACTCCAAGTGGGCGTTGAGTCGGCCGAGAAATCAACAAATAAACAAAGCACGATAAGACGGCGCGAGAGACAGCGGGGCGTGCCGCAAGGCGCACGCGCAAGCACGCGGGCGTCAACCGGAGCGGCGGTGACTGCGGGCCCTGTCCTGTAGCCCGCGGCCGTGAGGCGAAGCTGTCAACTGCTATTGCTTGCGTTCTGGCGACAAATCCTGGACATGGCAGGGCTTTGCCGGGCACGATCGTGGCCCATGAAGCCGACGGACAAGCCAACCGACAAGCCAACGGATGAACCTGCGCCAGTCCTTGGCGAGCAGGGGCCGGGAGCGGCGACGCCCGCCCTTGTGATGCGTCGCGAGAACGACGGTGTGCGCACCGGCTTGCGCATCGTTGTGCGGGGCGCCTGGCGGGCGGAGCAACTCGCCCAGTGCGCGCAAGCCTTGGCCCGGCTCGCGCTGCCCCGGCGGGATGGCGGCGGCGCTCCCCTCATACTCGACCTCGCACGCCTCGATGCCCTTGATACCGCAGGGGCGTTGTTGCTTGTCGAGGCGCTCGAGCGGTGGCGCCAAGCCGGCTATCTGGTGCGGATCGAGGGGGCTGAGGGCCAGCCGCTCAGGCTTTTCGATATGGTTCGCGCCCATCTGGAGCGCGGGGCAACCAAGACCAAGAGCACCAATGACGATGCCGCGGGTCGGCGTGGCAATGAATTTGAGAGCGGTGGGGGCGGTCATGCCCGGCAACAAGCGCCGCCAAAATCATCTTGGTGGGTGCTTGAGCGCGGTGGGGGCGGCCAGGGCCGCTCTCGCGCATTGCCGACGGCCGAGGGGGAGCGTAAGCGCCCCGGAGAAGGGGATGGCATACCGCCGCCCGCCGTGCGCCAGTGGTTGAGTGCTATCGGTGAAGAGAGTTACGCACGCGCACTCTTGGACCATTTCGGGGCCTTCCTCGTTGCTTGCGGCCGCATTGTGCTGGCGCCGGGGCGTTTACGCTGGGTTGCGCTTGTCCATCACATAGAGCATGCGGGCTTTCGCGCAATCCCGATCGTCGCGCTCATCAGTGCGCTCGTCGGCGCCGTGGTGATGCAACAGGCGGCCCACCAGCTTCGGCCCTATGGGGCGGAGATTTACTCGGTCGACATGCTCCTCATCCTGGCCCTTCGTGAAATCGGCATCCTGCTCGCAAGCGTCATGCTTGCGGGGCGCTCGGGGGCGGCCTTTGCCGCCGAAGTCGGCACCATGAAGATGCGCGAGGAGATCGACGCCATGCGCGTGCTTGGCATCGATGTGATGGAGGCGCTCGTGCTGCCGCGCGTGCTCGCTCTGATGCTGGCCCTGCCGCTTATCGTCTTTGTCGCCGATGTCATGTGTCTTGCCGGTGGCGGACTCATTGCCGGGCTTGTCATCGATCTCGAACCCGCGGCCTACCTCGAGCGCCTCGAGAGCGCCTTCCGCTTGCGCCATCTCGTCGTGGGTCTCGTCAAGGCGCCCTTTGCAGCGCTTATCATCGGGCTCGTGGGCACACTCGAAGGGTTTCGTGTGAAAGGCAGCGCCGAATCGCTCGGTCGACGGGTTACGAGCGCCGTGGTGAAGGCGATTGTGCTCGTGATCGTGCTTGATGCTCTGCTTGCCATCTACCTGACGGGCATCGGCTTCTGAGGGGGCCGAGGCTTTCGCGCTCCCGGCAAACCCACCCTGGAGGCCACACGAGGCCGCGCCCCACGAGGTTCGGACTCAGCCACGGGCGAGTGAGCCCCCGAGAGATCACGAGAGGCCACGAAAAGGCCCCAAAACAAGGGCACTTAGCGCCTTAATGGGCACTGCAAAGGACCCATGGGAATGGATCCCGGAACGGTGGTCATGCAACTTTCCGAGCGCACTGGGCGCAGGCACGCGGGAGCTTGCGTTGCGGCACTGGGTTTCCAGGGGCAAGGGGCGAGGGCGCGGGTTTTCCAAGTCCCGCTCGAGTCTGGCTTTGCGCACAGCGGCCGAGCAGGCTATCACTGCCCCGCGAGGGACCACTGGTCCACGACGCTCCAATGGCTACGGCCCGTGACGGCCCGGCCCAATGGCGATCCGCTGGTCCATGAGGGATCGCTTGTCCCAAGAGATTGCGGGGCTGGCGGGCGTTAAGCCATCGGGCGATCGTGTGAGGCCGGCCCTTGCCAAGGGCTTGATGGTCTACACCAAGGCCATTTCGGGGGCCCTTTCCGGTGCGACGGGTGTGCGGCGGGTGTGAGGAGCGAGCATGGTCGAAGGCGATTTCATCCGCGAGGTGGAGGAGGAGCTCCGGCGCGAGCGCCTCAAGCAGCTCTGGGATCGGTATGGCACCTGGGTCTTGCTTGGTGCGTTGACGATCATTGCCGCCGTCGCCGGGCATCAGCTCTGGAACAGCTGGAAAGCCTCACAGGCGGCCGAGGCGGGGGCGCGTTATGAGCGGGCCTTGGCGCTCGTTGCCGATTCGAAGATCAACGAAGCCGAGGCGGCCTTTCGCGCCATCGCCGAAGAGGGGACTGCGGGCTATCGCACCCTAGCGAGGCTTCAGCTCGCCGGGCTTGCCGCGCGTGAGGGCCGCCGCGATGAGGCCGTAAAGCTTTATGATGAAATTGCCGAGGGCGGCGCCGATGATGCTCTGCGCGACTATGCGCGGCTGCGTGCCGCCATGTTGCGCCTGGGCGCGGCGCCACGGGCCGAGATCGACGCGCGCATCGGACCGCTCCTTGAGGCGCAAAACCCTTGGCGCCATGCCGCGCGCGAGGTCGCCGCACTCGCGGCGTGGAAGGCGGGCGATACGGTTGCAGCCCGCCGCCACTTGAGCGCGAACCTTGGCGACCCCGGCACGCCGCGGGGCCTGCGCCAGCGGGCCAATCTGCTTCTCGAGCTGATCGTCTCGGCGGAAGCGAAGGGCAAAAGGGGCGTGAAAGGCGCGGATGCGCGCGGCAATGGCAAGGCGACTGCGAACGGCCCCATGACAGATGCACCGCAAAATAATGCGCCGAAAACAGAATGAGAGAACCTCTGCAATGACAAACGGCAGCCGGCAAGCGTCTCAAGCACGTGGATTGGCGCGAGGGCACGCGCTGGGGTGCATGGCTCACCCGACAGAGCGAGCAGAAGGCCGCCTTGCGCTCGGTGCCTTGTGGGGCGCAATTGGCGCGGTGTCCTCCACCTCCAGATCGCGTGCTTTGGCTTTGGTGCGCATGGCACGCGCTTTGGTGCGCCTCGGCCGGGTCGGCTCCCTGGTCGGGAGCCTGCTTGTGCTTGCCGGTTGCGCATCGGGTGGGGGCTTCGAGCTGCCAAGCCTCTCGAGCCTTAATCCCTTTGCCGAGAGCGAGGAGCGCTTGCCGGGCGAGCGCCTGCCGGTGCTCGAGCACCGGGAGACGCTGACGAGCGAGCTCGAGCCGGCGAAGGCGCCCATCACATTGCCGCCGCCTCGGCCCAATGACGCCTGGACGCAGCCGGGCGGTGTGCCGAGCAACGCGCCGGGCCACCTGGCCTTGCAGGCCGCACTCAAGACAGCCTGGCGCGCTGACGCAGGCGCGGGCTCGAGTTCGTATGGCCGGCTGACGGTAAGCCCCATTGTCTATGACGGCCGCATCTATACGCTCGACACACAGTCGAACGTCTCCGCCTTCTCGGCCACCAGCGGCAAGCGCCTCTGGCGGGTCTCGCTGGTTCCTGACTACGAGGACAAGAGGGAAGGCTTCGGCGGTGGGCTCGCCGCCGAAGGGGGGCGGGTGATCGCCGCCACCGGCTATGGCACGGTGGTCGCACTCGATGCCCGCAGCGGCAGGAAACTCTGGGAGAGGGCGCTCGGGGTGCCCGTGCGCGCCTCGCCCACGGCGGCCGAGGGCAAGGTCTTCGTGACGACTATTGAGGGGCGCTTCTATTGCTTGTCTGCGGCAGATGGCTCTGAGCTATGGAGCTTTCGCGGCCTGCCGCAAAAGGGCAGCCTGCTCACCAACGTGAGCCCCGCGGTTGCCAAGGGCCTTGTCATTGTTCCCTACCCCTCGGGCGATGTGGTGGCGCTCGATGCCGCCTCGGGGCGAGCACTGTGGTCCGACAGCCTGGCGCGAACCGGGGCGCTTGCGGCGTTCGGCGCTCTCAACGATCCAGCACGGCCGGTGATCGCTGGCGGCGCGGTTTATGCCGTGGGCCATGGCGGGCGTATGATCGCCTCGCGCGCCAAGAGCGGTGAGCGGCTGTGGTCGCAGTCGGTGCGGGCCAATCAGACGCCTTGGGTGGCGGGCGATGCCGTCTATGTCGTTGATGTGAATGGCCGCCTGATGGCGCTTGCTCGTGAGAGCGGCAAGCTGCGCTGGATGACCAGGCTGCCTGCCGCCAAGACCTGGAGCGGGCCGGTGCTGGCGGGCGGGCGTCTGTGGCTCGCCTCGGCCTCGGGCCAGCTCGTCGGAGTCGATGCCGCAACGGGGCGTGTGGTCATCAAGCGCGATCTCGGCCAGCCGATCTATATCGCGCCCGTTGTCGCGGGCGGCCGCATGTATATTCTGACAGACAAGGCAAAGCTCATCGCCTTGCGCTGAGCCGGATGTCCTAGAGCCCGCACGAGCCACCATTCTGTGCACGTTCGGCACGAATTGACGGTTCATGCCGATGCCGTTCACCGTCGCCATTGTCGGCCGACCCAACGTCGGCAAGTCGACCCTGTTCAACCGCTTGATGGGCAAGCGGTTGGCGCTTGTCTCCAAGACGCCCGGGCTCACCCGCGATCGTCGTGAGGGCACGTTCACGCTCGCGCCGACGCCGAGGGGGCGCAACGGTGAGGGGCCGCGGGAGGTGACGGTGCGCCTCATCGACACGGCCGGGCTTGAAGAGGCGCGCGACGACTCGATCACCGCCCGCATGCGCGCCCAGACCCAGCGCGCCATCGACGAGGCGGAGCTTGTGCTTTTTCTCATCGATGCCCGCAGCGGCGTTGTGCCCGCAGACGAGCTCTTCGCCGAACTTGTCAGAAGCTCCGGGGCACCGGTCTTGCTTGTTGCCAACAAATGCGAAGGAAGGCGTGGCCGGGAGGGCGCCTATGAGGCCTATGACCTCGGCTTGGGTGAGCCGCTTTGCGTCTCGGCGGAGCATGGCGAGGGGATCGGCGAACTTCTCGATGCCATTGCCGCGCGGGCGCACGAGTTGGGCGC
>WGBL01000160.1 GCA_015494375.1 Hyphomicrobiales bacterium
GCTCATGACAGGCAAGTGACCGGCAA
Organism: Hyphomicrobiales bacterium; assembly: GCA_015494375.1. Taxonomy (GTDB): domain Bacteria; phylum Pseudomonadota; class Alphaproteobacteria; order Rhizobiales; family S144-23; genus S144-23. The sequence continues at coordinate 27 of WGBL01000160.1, forward strand.
GCTCAACGCTCGCCCAACCCGCAATCTCAACCCTCCGCCAACGCTCATGACATGGGCAGCTCGGGGCGGCCGATCGCGCGGCGCGCCAGGGGCTCGAGCGTGAGGCCCTGGACGATGATCGAGAAGACAACAACGGCATAGGTCGCGGCGAGAATCGGCGCCTTCTCCGGCACCGCCGGCAGCGACAGCGCCAGGGCCACCGAGATGCCGCCGCGCAAGCCGCCCCAGGTGAGGATGGCAATGGTGCCCTCGGCAAAGCGCTCACGGATCGCCAGAAGCCCGATCGGCAAGGCCACGGCCGCCAGCCGCGCCGCCAGCACCACGGGGATGGCCAGAAGCGCCAGGGCGGCCGACCCCACGGTGACGGCGATCACGACCACCTCGAGGCCGATGAGAAGAAAGAGGAGCGAGTTGAGCAACTCGTCGGCGAGCTCCCAGAACTTGAAGACATGCTCGCGCGTGCGCTCGCTCATGGCAAGGCGCGCACCATGGTTGCCAATCAGGAGCCCGGCGACGACGACGGCGATCGGCCCCGAGACATGAAGCCTGAGCGCCACCGCATAGGTGACAGCGACAAGGGCAATGGTGATGAGCACCTCGAGGGTATACTCATCAAGCGAGCGCATCATGAAAAAGGCGATGCCGCCAAAGGCGAGCCCCAACAGAGCACCACCCAAGGCCTCGCGCACGAACAACACCACGACATCGAGGCCGCCGAGTGCCTCGCCGCCCCCTCCGGCGCCCATGGCAAGGGTCACCATGATGGCGAAGACGACGACCCCGACGCCGTCGTTGAAAAGCGATTCGCCCGCGATCTTGGCCTGGAGCAGCCGCGGCACCTCGACCCGCTTGAGTACGGAAAGCACCGCGACCGGATCGGTCGGCGAAATAAGAGCGCCGAAGACGAGTGCCCAGATGAACGGCATACCGACCCCGACGAGCCCCGCCAAGAGCCAGATGGCCCCGCCCACCAGAAAGGTGGAGATGAGAACACCGAGGCTCGCCATGAGCGCGATCGCCCATTTGCGCTGGGCCACCTCGCTCAAGTCCACATGCACCGCGCCGGCAAAGAGCAGCGCCGAGAGAAAGCCCTCCATGAGCACGCGATGAAAGTCGATACTGACGAGAATCGCCCGCATCGGTGCCCCCACCTCGAGCGCCGGATAGAGGTGGTCAATAAGCACCACCACGCTTGAGGCCAGCAGGGAAATAACGACGAGCCCGATCGTGTGGGGCAGTCGCAGGAAGTGGTGATTGAGGTAGCCAAAAAGCGCCGCCAGCCCCAACAGAAGCGCGAGGATCTCAAGCAAGGTCATAGCTATGCGCCTGTTCCGATTTTCCTAGAGCATCGCCAAGAAGGCCATAGCCGGCATAGGGACGGCACGCCATGGACGCGCACCAGCGGCCAAAACCAAAAGGCATCGGTACAGACAAACGGCGCCGGCTCAATTGTTTCGATCCGACGAGCTGACACCGAGAGCGCGCAGCTTGCGGTGGAGCGCCGAGCGCTCCATGCCGACGAACTCGGCCGTGCGCGAGATATTGCCGCCGAAACGGCTGATCTGGGCCATGAGGTACTCGCGCTCGAAAATCACCCGCGCCTCGCGCAACGGCAGGCTCATGAGGTGCTGATTGCCGCCGTTTGTCGGAAACGGCACGCCGCTGCCGATGTCCTCGGGCAGCATGTCGGCCGAGATCACGGTGCCCGGCTCGCCCTCTGTGAGGATCATCAGGCGCTCGACGACATTGCGCAGCTGGCGCACATTGCCCGGCCAGTCGTGCGCCTGCAAGACGGCGATGGCATCGTCGCCGATCTTGCGCGGCGGCAAGCCCTGGGCTGCGACCGCCTGCTGGATGAAATAGTTGATGAGGTCGGGGATGTCCTCGCGCCGCTCGGCAAGCGCCGGCACGCGAACGGGCACCACATTCAGGCGATGGAAAAGGTCCTCGCGAAAGCGGCCATTGGCCATCTCCTGCGACAGATCCTTGGCGGTCGAGGAGACGATGCGCACATCGACATGGACATGGGGGCCGCCGCCCACCCGCTGGAACTTCTGCTCGACGAGCACCCGCAGCACCTTGCCCTGGGTTTCATAGGGCATGTCGGCAACCTCGTCGATAAAGAGGGTGCCACCGTGGGCCGCCTCGAGTGCGCCGACCTTGCGCGAGGCGTTGGTGGGGCCTTCGGTGCCGAAAAGCTCGACCTCCACATTCTCGGGCGACATGACGGCCGCATTGAGCGCCACAAAGGGGCCATCCTTGCGATGGGAAAGGCCATGGAGAACCCGCGCGGCGAGCTCCTTGCCACAACCCGACGGCCCCGTAATCATCACCCGGCTGTTGGTGGGCGCCACCCTCTGAAGCGCCTGGCGGAGCTGGTTCATGGCGCTCGAGCGGCCGATCATCTCAGTGCTCTGGGTCGAGCGCTCCCGCAGCTCGCGGTTCTCGCGCTCAAGCCGCGCCGCCTCGAGGGCGCGCTGGACCACCAGAATCAGCCGATCGGCATTGAACGGCTTTTCGATATAGTCATAAGCGCCGCGCTTGATGGCGGTGACCGCGGTCTCGATATTGCCGTGCCCCGATATGATCACCACCGGCAACTCGGGATGCTGCTTCTTGATGAGCGCCAGAACCTCAAGACCATCAAGGCGGCTGCCTTGCAGCCAGATGTCGAGAACAACGAGCGAGGGCCGCCGCTCCATGATCGAATCCAGCGCTTCATCGCTGTCGCGTGCGACGCGTGTCTGGTGTCCCTCATCCTCGAGAATCCCCGAGACCATCTCGCGGATATCGGCTTCGTCATCGACGACGAGGATATCGGCGGCCATCTTTCACTCCTTGTTATCCGATTGTTATCCGATTGTTATCTGATTGTCGTCCGATTGTTATTCGAGCCCGTTGCTCGCTATGCGGGTTAACCAAGCCCGTTTCTCGTTATACGAGTTGGGCGGATGAGACCAGTTATTCGCGGTTACTCGAGGTTATTCGAGGTTATTCGAGAACTCCCGGCTTGCTTCCTGCTCTCGTTGTCTGAGTGTGCGCGATCGCTTTCGCGGGTCGGGTATCTGACGAGATCGCCGCCGCGCGCGCCCTCACGC
>WGBL01000161.1 GCA_015494375.1 Hyphomicrobiales bacterium
AAAGGGAGGTCGGCGTAACGAATTGGTTAGGGAAAGGTTAACAAGCGCACCGCTCTATGCGTGCGGTCGAGCGATGCGGCCGTGGGGGCACTGGGATCAAACGGCATTGATTGGCGCGGCGCGCCTTCTGGCAGAGGGACCCGCTCGGTGAGCAACCCACTCAAAGTCCGAGGCGCCGTAGCGTGGCGTCGATGCCGCCCAGATAGCCGGCACCGAACAGCCGCACATGAACGAGGTAGGGATAGAGATTGTAGATGTCCTTTCGGCACTCGTGAAAGCCGGGCTCGAGTGGCGCAAGCGCTTCGTAGGCGTCGAAGAAGGCGCGGCCAAAGGTCGAGAACATGGTGGTGAAGGCGAGCTCGATCTCGGGATGGGCGCAATAGATGGCGGGATCGACAAGCCCCGCAATCCGCCCACCCTTGACGAGCACATTCCCCGTCCAGAGGTCGCCGTGAATGAGTGACGGGTAGGGGGGCGGGCTCAGATAGTCGCCGAGCCTTTGGGCGAGGGTTTCGAGGCGGGTGAGCATCGCTGCGGGCAGCTGTCCTTCCTCGTGCGCCCGGCGCGCCATGTATTGAAGTCGGTGGTCGCGGAAAAAGGCAATCCAGTCATCCCCTTCGGGATTGGGCTGGACGAGGGGACCAATGAGCGTGTCGCGGCCGTAGCCGAAGTGCGGAAAGGGCCGGGCGTGGAGGGCTGCGAGGAGCTCGGCGGCATGGCGCTCGGCGCTCTTGGTGATAGCGCCGCCGTCGTTCTCGATCCAGCTCATGACAAGGAGCGCCGGGTCGCTGTAATAGACCTCCGGCACCGGCAGCTCGGAGAGGCGACCGAGCTCTTCGAGCATATAGGCCTCGAGCGGCAAATGGCTCCGGGCGGCGTTGCGGGCCGCTTTGACCGCCACCTGTCGGCCGTCGGCGAGCGTTGCTGCATAGCCCTTGAGCCCGAATCCTACGCCGAGCGGGCGGGCCTCGGCGATGTGTGTTCCGAGGGCCGTTTCGATTCGGCTCCTGGTCTCGCGATCCATGTTGCTCCTTTCCCCCGCGGTTGCCTTCTAGGTTGCCTTTACCCTCAGGCCTGGCGCGAGGCTTTGTGAGCGTTGCTTGCGGGCTCATCGGTCGACGGCCTGGGCGGCTGGTCGGCCGCGGGCTTGCGGGGCGGAGGGCTCGCGATCTCGCGCAGGATACGGCGCAAGCCTGGTGGCTTCGACTCGATGCGCGGCAAGGGGCGGCAGACCTCGATGGCCGCGAGCCCGAGCCGCGCCGTCAGTGCGCCGTTGAAAAAGCCTTCACCGAGCCGACCGGCAACGAGGCCGACGAGCCGCCTGCCGAGTATGTCTTGCGCCAGGTCGATGGCAAAGGCGATGCCGCCCGTGAGCACGATATGGCCGATGACGCGGCGAAGGAGCGCGAGCAGGGCAAAGACACCGGGCCGGCCCCCATGGAGTAGGGCGAGCCTGCGGATCATGCCGAGTGTCGTCCAACCGACAAGGGCCATGTCGAGAAGCGGTGCGGGGCTCAGCGCCGTGAGCACCGAGACGCGCCGCGCGGCTGCCGCCACGATGGCGCGGGCCCGCGGATCGAGCGCCTCGCTGATCTCGCGATCGGCGAGCGCCAGAAGCTCGCGGGCGGTCAGAATCTCCTTGCGATGGCGCCCGATCTTGGCGAGCGACCAGGCCATGTCGGTGCGGCCGCGATAGAGCCGGGCGAGGGCATCGAGCGTCCGTCGAACCAGCCGTTCGCGATCGGCGCTGCTTTCCCGGCCGCCACTTTGGGGGCCCGCTCGGCCTTCCGCCCCATCGCCGAGCACGGCCTCGGCCCGGGCGCGAATGGCACCGAGCCGAGCCAGACGCATAAGGCCATGGAGCTCTCGCAAGGCGACGGCAAGCGCCGAGAGCCCCAGCACACCCAATAGACCAAGGGCGAGCCAGCCGAGCCAGCCCTCGCGCGCCAACAATGCGCCGATAGCATCCTCGAGCCATAAGCCTATGGCGAGAGCGAACAGGCCGCCGAGCGCTGAGAGGAAGACCGCGCCCCAGCGTATCCCGCCGATTTTCCGTTCAAGCCGTCGGGCGTGTTGTGCTTGTCGAATGTCTTGGATGTCCTGCGCATCACGCAAAGGCGGTGCGGCCTCTGAGTCACTCGCGGGGCTTTCTGCGAAGCTTGTCGCAGGGGCCATTGTGGCGGCCGTTTGCATGGCCGAAGCGGCGGGCACCGCCGTCAAATCAGGCGGGCTCCTGTCGTCCTCATCGATGACGACGCGCGGGTCGTCGGGGGCGAACGCCCTCGGCTTTGGAGACGATGCAGCGTTCGGAGACAGCGGAGATTTCGAAGACTTCGGAGACTTCGGAGACTTCGGAAACTTGGGAATCTTCGGAGATGTCGGAGGCTTTGCGGTCATGTCATTTCATTCGGTCGGCAAGCAAGAACTGTAGGGCACGGTCGAGCCGGATGTGGGGCAATGCCCGCGGTTGATAATCGTTGCTCGCATTGCCGTCACTGTCCTGATTGCTTCTGGCGTCGGGTGGGCGAAAGCGGACGGCGCAAATGTCCTGTGGCGCGGCCAGCGCCCGCTTGGGGTCGTCCGGCAGCGCGCCGGGAAACACCACCGCCTCGCGTTGGCCGTCATAGAGGTGGCCGTCGATCATTTCCCCGGCCATGGGCACGCCCGCTATGCAAGCGAGCTGTTGCCCGTCGACTCTGACGGTGGCCCGGCGGGTGGCGCGCACCGCGGCAAGCGCCTCGACCGAGACTTCTGCGCCCTGATGCCGAACCCGCGCGAGGACGCGTGCCATGAGCTCATTCATGATCGCCTTAAGACGCTCATAGCCGCTTGGGTGGATGTGGTCGGCCTTCGTCGCGGCGAAAAGGATGCGGTCGATGCGCGGGGCGAAGATGCGGCCAAGCCAGCTGTTGCTGCCATGCCGGAATGCCGCGAGCACACGGGCCAGGCCTTCTTCGAGGTCGCGCACGGCCTGGGGCCCGTGGGTGAGGGCCTCGAGCAGATCGACAAGCACCACCTGACGATCGAGACGGGCGAAGTGATCGGCAAAGAACGGGCGCACGAGCTCGGCGCAATAGGCATCATAGCGCCGCTCGGCCTCGCGCCAGAGCGAGCCCGGCGGCGGTTTGGGGTCATGGGGGTGCGGCGGGCGCAGCGGCATAAAATGCATCAGTGGTTTGCCCGCCTCGCTCCCCGGCTCGAGAAAGCGGCCCGGAGTCAAGGTCGTTGCGCCCCGCACCTTGTCGCGCCAGGCGCAAAGATAGTCGCGAAAGAGCTTGGCCCCCTTGCGCAAGGCTTCCTCGTCATGGGGCGCCGCGGGATCGAGGGCCGCCACAGCCTCGCGCCAAGGGCCTGAAAGAGCGCGGCGCGCCGGTGCTTCGGCCGCGGCCAACGCCTCACGCGACCAGGCGGCGAAATCCATCTCGAGAAGCGGCAGGTCGAGCAGCCATTCGCCGGGATAGTCGACGATCTCGAGCTCGAGTGTGCGGGCGCCGAGGAGATTGCGGGCCGGTGTGTTTGAGCGGTAGCTGAG
>WGBL01000162.1 GCA_015494375.1 Hyphomicrobiales bacterium
CTCCAAGGTCGAGCATCGCGAGGGCATGCCGCGCCACCGCCTCGCCGGCCCGCTCCATAAGTGTGAGACCAGGCGTGCCCTGCTCGATGGCAAGGCCTTCGGCCGCCGCCATCTCCGCCCGCGTCAAGAGTTCGGGGCCCGCCGGCCAAGGAGTCGTCCCACCATCCTCGGCATGATATGCCGCAAGCTCGATCAAGTTCCCGTCGGGATCGCGAATATAGATCGAGCTCATTGGGCCATGCGCGCCTTCGCGATCCACCGGTCCCTCCACGACATCCACGCCCATCTCTCTCAGGTGGGCCAGCGCCCCGCCGAGATCGGCAATGACCAAACAAAGGTCCGCCGCGCCCGGCACCGGCCGGGTGGCCCGCGGTGAGAGCTCGCGCCCCAACTCGTGTAGGTTGATCTTATGGGGGCCGAAGTGGAGCGAGACGCGCCCCTCGGGGCTCGTCCTCTGGCGCATGCCAAGGACACGCTCATAAAAGGCGGCGGTCTCCTCGGCCCTGCGGACGGTCAGCACCAGATGGTCGATCGCAACAATCTCGAGAGCCATGGTCACACTCCGCTGTCTCCACCGCAATGCCGAGAAGTGGTCTCCTTGCAAGGGCCTGCCCGACCAGCCTGGCCGGCGAGCATTGCAGCCCTCGCGCCCGGTGGCGAGCCTGAGCTCCGCCTTATAGCGCCAAACGCAACCTTTCGATCAAGTGCCAGGACTGATCAATAGTTGAGCAACATGCCTAATCATTAGGCAGGGCGGCTCCGCAGGCGCAGCGCTTTGCGCGTCGCGCAGAGCGCAAATCCATGATTTGTCAGCACAAAAATTTCCGCTTGCGCATTGGCATGGTCCATGCTTTGCCAGCTCTGCCGGGCCACAACCGCGCACGGTGGTCCCTGGTTTCCTGAGAGGCCAGGCCGGCCTGCAGCGTTGGCGAGTTTGGTTTGGGCGAGGCTCGAGGACGCTCGAGGCCCCGAGAGGGTCGGAGCCCGTTCTACGGCTCGGAGCGGGCCGTGGCCTTTTCTCCATGCTGCGGCCTCAGGCAGCAAAGCCGGCGGAGCGCCCGGTCAATGCAAGCCCGGGGCCCAATCGGCCCAATTTACGATCGGTCAAGTATCCGAGTATTCGAGGCCGACGAGAGGGAGAGCGCCATGAAAAAGATCGAAGCAATCATCAAACCGTTCAAGCTCGACGAGGTCAAAGAAGCACTCCAGGAGATCGGCCTTCAGGGGATCACCGTCACCGAGGCCAAAGGGTTCGGCCGCCAAAAGGGCCATACCGAGCTCTACCGCGGGGCCGAATATGTGGTCGATTTCCTCCCCAAGGTCAAAGTCGAGGTTGTGCTCGACGATGAAATGTTGGAAAAGGCCGTCGAAGCCATCCAGGGGGCGGCCAAGACGGGCCGCATCGGTGACGGCAAGATTTTCATCTCGAGCGTGGAGGATGCCATACGCATCCGCACGGGCGAGCGCGGAACGGAGGCCATCTAGCCGACCAGTCACGACGTTTCGATCATCCGCTTGCCGGCGGGAGCAGCTGACTTGCGCGGGCACGAGCGGACGACGAGCGGACGAGCAGAGGGGAGAGCGGGCAGCGCATCCGACTTCTTTGAACGGCTGCTTGTGTGCCGTGGGGGCGGCGCGCAAAACCGAGCGCGCAAGGCTCACAGGGTGCAGCCCGGGGGCGGGGATCGCAGCTGCTCTCAAGCACCGACCGAGCAAATTCAACGAGCAAATGCAACGCGGCTCCCAACAAAAGATGGGAGCCTGAATTGTGAACAAAATCAGTCACAGAACCAGTCACACAATTCACACAACATGTGATCAACACCTGTAAACATCACACAAGTAGGGGACGGCCATGACCGACGCCAAAGAAAACTTTCTCAAGGCACTCAAGGACAACGACGTCAAATTCGTCGATCTGCGCTTTACCGATCCACGCGGCAAGATGCAGCACCTGACTCAGGAAGCATCCACCATCGACGATAAGGCTCTGGCCGACGGCATCTTCTTCGACGGCTCCTCGATCGCCGGCTGGAAGGACATCTCGCAATCGGACATGGCGCTCATGCCCGACCCGGCGAGCGCCCATCTCGACCCGTTCTTCGCCCAGACCACGATGGCCGTCTTTTGCGACATCGTCGAGCCCACCACGGGCGAGCTCTATGAGCGCGATCCCCGCGGCAGCGCCCGCAAGGCCGAGGCCTATCTCAAGCAGACGGGGATCGGTGATACCGCCTATTTCGGCCCCGAGGCCGAATTCTTCATCTTCGACGATGTCCGCTTTACCGCGGACCCCTATGAGACGGGTTTCCGGCTCGACTCGACCGAGCTGCCGTCCAATACCGGCACCGAGTATGAGATGGGCAACCTCGGCCACAGGCCGCGCACAAAGGGCGGTTATTTCCCGGTGCCGCCCGTCGACTCGTGCCAGGACATCCGCTCTGAGATGTTGAGTGTCATGAGCGAGATGGGCGTGGTGGTTGAGAAGCACCACCACGAGGTCGGTGCCGCCCAGCATGAGCTCGGCATCCGGTTTGCGCCGCTCACCACCATCGCCGACCATCTCCAGATCTACAAATACGTGGTCCAGAATGTCGCTCATGCCTATGGCAAGACGGCCACTTTCATGCCCAAGCCCGTCTATGGCGACAACGGCACGGGCATGCACTGCCACCAATCGATCTTCAAGGAAGGCGAGCCGGTGTTTGCGGGCACCCGCTATTCCGACCTTTCGGAGAACGCGCTTTATTACATCGGCGGCATCCTCAAGCATGCCAAGGCCTTGAATGCGCTCACCAACCCCTCGACCAACTCCTACAAGCGCCTGGTCCCGGGCTATGAGGCGCCGGTGCTGCTCGCCTATTCGGCGCGCAACCGCTCGGCCTCGTGCCGCATCCCGCACACGCCCTCGGCCAAAGGCAAGCGCATCGAGGTGCGTTTCCCCGATCCCATGGCCAATCCCTACCTCGCCTTTGCCGGAATGCTGATGGCGGGGCTTGACGGCATTGAGAACAAGATTGATCCGGGCGACCCGATGGACAAAAACCTCTACGACCTGCCGCCCGAGGAGCTCGAGAACATCCCAACCGTCTGTGGCTCGTTGCGCGAGGCCACCGAGGCGCTCGATAAGGATCGCGAGTTCCTCAAGAAAGGAAATGTCTTTACCGATGATCAGATCGACGGCTATCTCGAGCTCAAGATGCAGGAGATCGAGCGTTTCGAGCAGACACCCCATCCGGTCGAGTTCGACATGTACTATTCGGCCTAAGGGAGGGCTGCGCTGGGAGGGCTGCGCTCGTACTCGGCCTGACGGCACGGAGGCGCGCCCCGGCGGCACAAGCGGCCGGGGCGGCGGCGCCAGCCCGATCTTCAAACGACACGCCTTATTTGGCCCGCCGGGCGGACTCTACATCCGCCCGGCGGAGCTTTATTCGGCCGAGCTGAATGTCCCCGACCCGAGAGTTTGAGCTTGAGAGATGAGTTTTATTGGGGACAGTCGAATTATTGCCAGCCTTATGCAAATGAAGACATCAACAAAAGGAATTTTCGCCGCCCCTTATCAAGGGGGCGCCCACGTCTCCCGAAGTGCCCCCTGATTTCTGACTTCTGGTTTCTGGCTTCTGGCTTCTGGCTTCTGACTTCCGGTTTCTGATCCGCTGCTCCCGCCCATTGCCTGGGCTGGTCAGACCCTGAGGGGGTGGACGCGGACGCCCGGAGCCGGTCGCTCGAGCAACACCTCGGGCCGGAAGCGGAAGAGCTTGGCCGGCCGCCCGCCCGTGTTCGAGCGCACCTCGCCCGTGGGCTCGACAAGCCCGCCGTTCTCCACCAGGCGGCGGAAATTCTGCTTGTGCAGATGGCTTCCGAGGATGGCCTCGACCGTCCGTTGCAACTCAAAGAGCGTAAAGCTTTCATCCATGAGCTCGAAGATCACCGGACGGTACTTGATCTTCGCCCGCAAGCGGCTCATTGCGGTGGCCAGAATGCGGCGGTGGTCATAGCGCATGGGCGTGCCGAGGTCGGGGAACGGCTGCCACGCCTCGGCGGCGGGTCGCTGGTCGGCACGCGCCTCGCCTACAAGGCCCGCCTCATAGAGAAGCTCATAGCGCTCGAGCACCTTTTCCTCGTCCCAAGCCACACCATCGAGGCCAAAGCACATCTTGAGCCGGTCGGCCGGCGTCACCGGAGTAAAGCGGCGGTCGCGCGGCGCCTTCTCTGCCACCCAGCGACGCAGGCGCGGCTCGATCTCCCGCTCGAGGATGGCCGGCTTGCCATGGCGCCAGTCCTCCCACGGCAAGAAGTCGTACCAGTTGCGCCAACGTCCGCCACCGAGATCGCCTGCGACATCAACGCGAATGAGCGCCACATAGCCGATCGAGACGACATGGGGGCCATGGTCGCCCGGTCGGGCGTGGCGGCCGCGATCGCCGAACGTATAAAGCTGCTCGACATAGCCAATGCCGAGCCCGCTTTGCTCGCGGACCCAGCTTCTGAGGCCCGCCTCGAGAGTCCGGTGCCGGAGCGGCGTGAACGGGCCAAAGGGCAAACCATCCCGCCCGTCGTGCTCAGGCTCGGATGCGGCAACGGTCAGGATTTGTGGATTGTTGTCATGAACAGCGACAATGGCCGCGGTGAGGCCAATCTCGACGGCGGCATCGTCTCCAGGCTCGGGCGCCGGGTGCAACTGCTTTGGGCTAACCATTTTCGTCCCCAGAATTCGAGCAGCCGTTTGAGAGCGTCGGCCTCATCCAACATGACAAATTCGACATGTCGAGCCGAGCACCGAATGACTGAGTCCCAAATTTCCCCGCGGGACGAATGGCCGCGGCATCGCTTGAGTGATAGCGCGGGTGCTGAGCACACCCCCGGAAGCCCGGCAACGCCCCCTCAACCTCATCACGTGACGAACAGTTGAGTGCGCGGGTGCGCCGAGCTCCTGCGGTTCAACCCAACACGGTCCAGCCTTGTGAATTCAGGCGGTCGCAACTCAACCCCTTGCGGCCAGCGGCATGTTTTCAAAGCAATGAGATGAAAATGTGAACCTCTGGCCAATGGGCGAACATGAGTTTTGCTGCTTGAGCCGCTGCCCTCTCTTGGTCTTGATCTTGATCTTGCTCGAGGGCTGCCAAGTGCTCTGCAAGCGCCCATCGCTCGGCAAAGGCCAGCGATTCGGTGCGCGCCAACGCCCTTAACGGGTGTGCGCCAACGATCCGGTGCCCGCCAACGCCGCATAGCGGGCGAGGAATTGGGCTTGCGCCTCGGCCGCGGGCAATGGGTGGAGGCGCTCCAGCTCGGCCGCCATGTCGGCGGGCAGGCCATCGGGTTGGCCGAAATAGACGCGGGCCTCGTCCTCCGTAAAGCCTGCAAGCACCGTTGCTTCATAGTAGGCGGCCACGCGGTCGGCGCGCTTGAGGAGTGCGGCGAGTTCGCCGGGCAGCGGCCGCGAGATGCCAAACCGGTCGTAAATGGCCTCAAGCAGGCGCGCCTCGAAACGCCTGTAGCTGAGCCCCACGGCCGCCTTGAAGGGGCTGATGAGATCGCCGATGACGTATTCGGGCGCGTCGTGGAGGAGGGCCGCAAGCCGGCCCTCATGGCCAAGCCCCGGCGCGAGTGCCGCCGCCAGACGCTCGACGACAAGCGAGTGCTGAGCCACGGAGAAGGCGTGGGCGCCGCGTGTCTGGCCGTTCCAACGCGCCACCCGCGCGAGCCCATGGGCGATGTCGCCGATCTCAATGTCCTCGGGCGCGGGGGCAAGGAGGTCGAGGCGCCGCCCCGAGAGCATCCGCTGCCAGGCCCGCGGCGGGCGCTGCGGCGGCTCGGCGTTTCTCATGTCGTCGTCTCCACTCTTGCTCATCGCGGAGCCTCGAACTGCTCGGCCAGGGCGGCACAGGCCCGGTGGCGCGGACAGCCCACAAGGTGATCGTTAACCATGCCCACCGACTGCATGAAGGCATAGATGGTTGTCGGGCCGACAAAACGAAAGCCCCAGCCTTTGAGAGCTTTCGACATGGCCCGGCTTCGCGCCGTCTCCGCGGGCACCTCGGCCATGGTGCGTGGCGCATTCTGCTGCGGCCGGCCGCCCGCCAGCTCCCAAAGCCTGGCCGCAAAGCCCGGGCCCGGGCCCTCCTCGAGCCGCACATAGGCGCGGGCATTGGCAATGGCGGCCTCGATCTTGGCGCGGTTGCGGACAATGCCGGCGTCGTTCATGAGACGGGCGATGTCGCTGGCGCCGTAGCGGGCGATGTGCTCGGGCACAAAGCCTTCGAAAGCGGCGCGAAAGTTCTCGCGCTTGCGCAAAATGGTGATCCAGGAAAGCCCCGCCTGAAAGCCTTCGAGAATGAGCTTTTCAAAAAGCGCGCGGCCGTCGGTCTGCGGCACGCCCCATTCGGCGTCGTGATAGGCGACATAGAGGGGGTCGCTGCCGGCCCAGGGGCAGCGCGATGAGGCTTGCATGCTCTCAACAACTCTCCTTGCTCATTGCACCCGCCATCAATCCAGGTGCCTGGCATGCGTATTGCCCAGAACCAGGTTCAGGTGCCGGGTTCAGGTGTCAAGTGTTACGTGTCAGGTGCCGGGTTCAGGTGTCAGGTATCAGGTGGTTAGGTGTCAGATGACAGACTTGTCATAAACTCAGTTGCGCGGCCTGAGCACCAGCTGCGCGCCTCCCCAGCCTTGCTTGCTCCAACGTCATGCCCGTGCTCGGGCTTGACCCCGCGGAGCAGACCCGGGCATCCAGGGTAGCAGACAAACAGCATCGCAGCACTTTGCCCTGGATCGTCGGCTCGGCGCCTGTGCCCGCGAAGGCGGGGAGCCGGCGATGATGCCGAGGGGAAGCGACCCATCCCTGCTGCTCATCATCCCGCACGATCCCGCGCGCGGGTTCTAGCACGGAGTCGTGCGCCCAGTCAGGGATTCGTAACGCGAGCGGCTCCTTTCGCCGGCGGGCATCATCCGCTCTTTTTCCGCGTCTCGAGATAGCGCTTGAGGGAGGCTTCGGCATCCACATAGGCCTCTTGCAGCTCGGTGCTCCAGTAGCGCAGCTCAGCGAGCGGGATCTCGCGGCCCGTCACCGCACAGCGCACAAAATCGCCCGGCACGAGCACCTGATACTCGCCGTCAAGATATCTGAGCTTGGCTTCCGTTTTGAGGCCGAAGAAACGCTCGATCTTGTTCATGCCAACAACCGCCGTCGGGGCCCCCTGCGCTCCTCACCATAGCGTCCCCAAAAAGAGTGCGCCAGCGCCATGGCGACACAGTTCGCGCCATTGTGTCGTAGCGCACAAGGCTCAGGTTCGCGAGCCTCGGCCCCAGGACCGCTTCGGGTTGAGAGACCAGAAGCCGCTCTTGCGCGAAAGAAACGGAGCGCTCGTGCCGACACCCAGGATGATCTGTGCTCTTAAAGCATACTCAGAAGCATACTCAAAAGAGGCTGCCCTGTGTCTGCTTCTTGTGGCTAACCTTGAGGGCCCGCTCGCTAAGCTCCCCCCTCTTCTCGCCCCTTTTGTTACGTCTGCCTTCTTTCCGATCATTGTGAGCCCGACCGCGGGGGGCGCCCTCGCGCCGGCTTGGCACTCTAACCTCTGCGCCAATGCGGCCGTCGGCGAACTGGATTTCGAGCGCCTGGCCCGGGTGGGTCGCCGCTGCGCGCCGCACCATGCGTCCGTCCTCGTCGCGCACGAGGGCAAAGCCGCGCGCGAGCACCTGCTCATAGCCGAGCGAGGCAAGCAGTTTGGCAACGCCATCGAGGGTTGCGCGGCGGCGCGAGGTGGCGGCTCCAAAGGCGAGGGCGCGCCGGCGCTCAAGCTCACCCAAGCGGTGTTCGGCTTCCCGCACGCGTCCTGACAGTGTTTGCGGGCCGAGCCGCCCGGCAATGGCCGCAAAGCGCGCCCGCTGAGCGCCGGTGGCCGCCCGCAGCGCCTGTGCCAGCCGCTCCGCAACGCCATCGAGAGTTGCGCGGCGTTGGCTTGTTGCGCCTTGGAAAGCAAAAATGCGACGCCGCTCGAGCTCGCTGAGGCGGTGTTCGGCTTCCCGCAGGCGTCTTGACAGTGTTTGCGGGCCGAGCCGGCCGGCGATGGCTGCAAAGCGCGCCCGCTGAGCGCCGGTAGCCGCCCGCAGCGCCTGTGCCAGCCGCCCCGCAGCGCCATCGAAGCGTTGCCGGGCGAGCGCCACCAGATCGTGAGGCCGCGGCAAGCCGCGTGCGGCGGCCTTGAGACGGGTGCGAAACTGCGTAAGCGCGCGCAACACGGCATGGGAGAGGCGATGCTCCAACTCGGCCATGCGGGCGATGAGCTCGGCGTGCTTGGGCACCACCCACTCGGCCGCCTTGGTGGGCGTCGGCGCGCGGGCATCCGCCGCCAGATCGACAAGCGTCCAGTCAGTCTCATGGCCGATGGCCGAGACCACTGGAATCGCGCTTTCGGCCACGGCCCGCACGACAAGCTCATCATTGAAGCCCCAGAGGTCCTCGAGGCTGCCGCCGCCACGGGCCACAATCAGCACATCGGGTCGCGGCAACCTTCTGCCGTCGAAGGCATTAAAGCCCCGGATGGCGGCCGCCACCTCCCGCGGCGATTCCTCGCCCTGCACGCGTACCGGCCAGACAAGCACATGCGCCGGAAAGCGCTCGGCAAAGCCCGCCAGCATGTCGCGAATGACGGCACCCGAGGGCGAGGTGACAATGCCGATGAGCGCAGGCAGGAACGGCAAGGGCCGCTTGCGCGCCTCGTCGAATAGCCCCTCCTTGGCGAGCTTCCGCTTGCGCTCTTCGAGCAGCGCCATGAGCGCGCCCACGCCCGCATGCTCGAGCCGCTCGATGACGATCTGGTATTTCGATTGCCCCGGAAACGTCGTCAGGCGGCCGGTTGCGATCACCTCGAGGCCCTGCTCGGGCTGGACGGCGAGGCCGCGCACGACCCCCTTCCAGCAAACACCCGCCAGAACGGCCCGCTCGTCCTTGAGGTCGAAATAGACATGGCCCGATGCCGGCCGCGAGACGCGACCGATCTCGCCCCGCACGCGGACATGCTCGAAGCTGCCCTCGACAATCCGCTTCAAGCGATAGGAGAGCTCGGAAACCGTGTATTCGGCGACATTCGAGGCGCTCGATGCAGCCTCCGTTGCGGGAGTTTCCACGCCGGCTGTCCTCGGTTCACAGGCCGCCCGACCGCCTGCGCTGGCCTGGGCGGCGCTCGGACGTTTGTTTCAACTCACGGAAATGATACAAGACCAGGGCGACGGAAACACGGCCAATTCGCCCCTGTCGACAGTTTTGTGTGTCGCTCTTCAGGTTTGTCGCTCCTGGAGTGTCGAGTGTCGCGGCTTGGTAGCGGCCGGCACAGCGGCCGGCACAGCGGCAGGCATGGCGGCAGGCGGTGGCAAGCACGGGCAGGCGCTGGTAGGCCGTGCCGGGCGACATTCTAGAGTGCAGGGTGGAGCGCGCGGATGAGCGGAGAGCCCGGCAACACCAACGCCCAAGGGGAGCGTCCGGCAATACCCAACAGGAGGCCGAGTGAAGGCCCCGACAAGACCCAGGTGGAGGGCGCGGCAATACCATGAATGTTTTCTTGATCGGCTCGGGCGGTCGCGAGCATGCGCTCGCCTGGGCCCTTGCGGCAAGCCCGCTCATTGGGCGGCTCATCTGCGCCCCGGGCAACGCCGGCACGGCCATGCTCGCCGAAAACCGCGCGCTCGATTGGCACGACCACGAGGCGGTGGTCCGCTTTTGCCGCGCCGAGGCCATCGATCTGGTCGTCATCGGGCCCGAGGCGCCGCTCGTTGCGGGCCTCGTCGATGACCTCGAGGCGGCAGGCATCCGCGCCTTCGGCCCCGGCCGGGCGGCCGCCCGCCTCGAAGGCTCGAAGGGCTTTACCAAGGATCTTTGCGCCCGCGCCGGCATCCCAACGGCGCGCTATGCCCGCTTTGCCGATGCCGCCGCCGCCAGGGCCCATGTCGAAACCCAGGATTTCCCGATCGTCGTCAAGGCCGATGGGCTTGCCGCCGGCAAGGGTGTGACGGTTGCGCAAAACCGCGAGGAGGCGCTGGCCGCCGTCGAGGCCTGTTTCGCGGGCGCCTTTGGCGCGGCGGGGGCCGAGGTGGTGATCGAGGAATACCTCGAGGGCGAGGAGGCGAGCTATTTTGCCCTCGTCGACGGCACCACCATTCTCCCCCTGGTGAGCGCCCAGGACCACAAGCGCGCCTTCGATGGCGACGAGGGGCCCAATACCGGTGGCATGGGCGCCTACTCACCCGCCCCCGTCATGACGCGCGAGCGCGAGGCCGAGGTGCTCGCGCGCATCATCCGCCCCACGGTCACGGCGCTGGCCGAGGCGGGCACGCCCTATCGCGGTGTTCTCTACGCCGGCCTGATGATCACCAATGAGGGCCCCAAGCTCATCGAGTACAATGTACGTTTTGGCGATCCCGAATGCCAGGTTCTCATGATGCGGCTCAAGTCGGATCTGCTGGCGGCGCTCGAGGCGTGCGTCGATGGTGTGCTCGCGCATGTCGATCTCCGCTGGCGCGACGAGACCGCGCTCACCGTCGTCATGGCGGCCAAAGGCTATCCGGGTGCCTATGAGAAGGGCAGCGTCATCCGGGGGCTCGATGAGGCGGCGAAGGTGCCCGGGGTCGAGATCTTCCATGCCGGCACCGAGCGCGAGGGCGATCTCGTGCGGGCGGCGGGCGGCCGGGTGCTCAATGTGACGGCGCTCGGTGCCACGGTGCGCGAGGCGCGCGCGCGCGCTTATGAGGCGATTGCACGGATCGACTGGCCCGAGGGCTTCTGGCGTAGCGACATTGCCTGGCGGGCGCTCGCGCATGAGGAGCAAGGTTCACATCAGGACCAGGGCTCACACGAGGAGCAAGGCTCATGAGCGCAGCGAGCCGGCCGGCCGACACGACACGGCAAAGGGGCGGGCAGCGGCGATCGTCCGAGCGCTCGTCACGCCCCCCGCCCAAAGGTGCCGTGGGTCTTGCACTCGGCGGCGGGGCGGCCCGCGGTATCGCTCACATTCCGATCCTCGAGGCGCTTGACGATTTGGGCATTCGCCCGCGGCTCATCGCTGGCACCTCGATCGGTGCGATCATGGGCGGCATCTATGCCTCGGGACTTTCGGGGCGCGAGATCCGCCAATATGCGCGCGAGCTGCTTGAAAGCCGCACCGAGCTCATCCGCCGTGTGATTGCGCGCATCCCGGGCTCGATCACGAGCCTTTTCAATCCCATGACGCCGGCGATGTTCGAGCCGCAAACACTGTTTGAGGCGCTCTTGCCGGACGCTCTCCCACCCACGTTCAAGGGGCTCAAGATTCCGCTCAAGGTGGTAGCCAGCGATTTCTACGCCCAATCGGAGGTCGTGCTCGAGGCGGGCCCGCTCCTGCCCGCCATCGCCGCAAGCGCTGCGTTGCCCGCGCTGCTCAAGCCGGTCGAGATCGGCGAGCGCATCCTGATTGACGGCGGCTTTGTCAACCCCACCTCGTTCGATCTCCTCGACCAGGACGCACACATCACCATCGCCATCGACGTGACGGGCAAGCCGGGCGGCACCAAGCCCCGGGCCCGACGTCGTCGGCAGGACGGCCGCCCGCCCATGCCGAACTCGCTCGATGCCTGGATTGGCGCGGCGCAGATCACGCTTCATTCGATTGTCGAGGCCAAGCTGCGCTCACAGGCGCCCGACATTCTGATCCGCCCCGACGTCGGCCGCTTTGGCGCACTCGACTTCTTCAAGGTTGAGGAAATCCTGAGCGCCGGAGCGCCCGCGGCCGAGGAGCTCAAACGCGCGCTCGATGAGAAACTCGCCGCCTTGACATGATTGCCTGGAGGTGACCGCAAGGTGGGATGAGAGGCGATCTCGGGCACCCGGACCCGACCTCGTGAAGCAGCTCGGCCATCAGTGGCTCTCCCGCCGCGTTTTTCGGGATCGGGCGCATCAGCGTCGTGTGGCAAAAAACGATTTGAGAAGGGCCGCTGACTCCGCCTCACAGAAACCGCCATAGACCTCGGGGGCATGGTGGCAGGTGGGCCCGGTGAAAAAGCGCACGCCATTCACGACCGCGCCCGCCTTTGGGTCCTCGGCGCCAAAATAGAGCCGCGCCAGGCGGGCATGCGAGATGGCGCCCGCACACATGGTGCAGGGCTCGAGTGTGACATGGATGTCGAGCCCCGTGAGCCGCTCCGAGCCCATGGCCGCGCAAGCCGCGCGAATGGCGAGAAGCTCGGCATGGGCCGTGGCGTCGCCGAGCTCGCGCATACGGTTGCCCGCGCGCGCAATGATGGCGCCGCTGCCATCGGCAATGACGGCGCCCACAGGCACCTCGCCCCGGGCCGCAGCGGCTTGGGCCTCGGCCAGCGCGAGCTCCATGGGCGTCATCTGCCGTCCTTTGTCAGGACGAGTGTCAGGGCGAGCGGGCATAACCCGAGCAATAGGCCAACGTGCACGCAAAATCACGCGGCAAAAGCGCGAAAGGCGCGAAAGGGATGGTTAGGGGACAGCCCATGCGCCATGGGCACTTCCAGCAAGCTCACGCGTTTGCTGCGTATCGCAATGGCGTCGATCGGCCCATGCGCCATGGGCGTCTCGAGCAAGGCCAAGAAGCGGGCCTGTGATGGCCTCAGTTCTTGTCCTCGGGAAGGACGGGGAGCGGGTGGAACTCGATGCCCTCCTCGAGAAGCGACCTTGCCTCCTCGGCGCTGGCCTCGCCATAGATGCCGTGAGGCTCGACCTCCTCGTAGTGAATCTTGCGCGCCTCTTCGGCGAAACGGCTGCCAACATATTCCGCATTCTCCGTCACCTGGCGGCGGATCTCACGCATCACCTCGAGCAGCTTTGCCGTCTCGGGCGACACCGAACCAACGAGACGCTCGCCACCGCGCTTGGGGCTGCGCTCGCCGGTTGCCGTTGGCGCTTTGGCGCCGGCGCTTGCTTCGTTGCTCTTATGCGCACTCTTGCCGGCGACGACCGCCGGCGCCATCAGCGCCTTGTCAACATCGCCCGAACCGCAAATGGCGCATGTCAGGATGCCCGCGCCACGCTGTCGCTCGAAGTCGGCGCTGGAGCGGAACCAGGCGTCGCACTCATGGCCCTCTCGACAGCGCAGACGATAACGGATCATTGCGATGCCCCCCCTGAAAGCGACGCCCCCTCTGAAACCGCTTCGCGTGCGCCGCCGCCGGGCGCGGCGAAATCGCGATCATGCGAAAGCGAAGGTATGCGCCGGCGCACCTCCGCCACGCGGCGGGGATCAATGTCGGCAAAGATGACAGTCGGCTCCTGGCCTGCCGCCTCGGCAATCACCTCCCCCCAGGGATCGACAATGAGGCTGTGGCCATAGGTCTCGCGGCCTGTCTCGTGATGCCCGCCCTGGGCGGCGGCAAATATGAAGCAGCCGTTTTCGATCGCGCGCGCACGCAGCAGCACATGCCAGTGCGCCTCGCCCGTCTGCCGGGTAAAGGCCGCCGGCACCGAGATGAAGTGCGCGCCGCCCTTGGCGAGGGCGCGATAGAGTTGGGGAAAGCGCAAATCATAACAGATCGTCATGCCGAGCCGCCCCCAGGGCAGATCGGCGATCACCGCCCGATCGCCGGCGACAAAGGTTTTTGATTCGCGATAGCTCTCGCCGCCCGGCAGATCGACATCGAACATATGGATCTTGTCATAGCGCGCCGCCAATCGGCCATCAGGGGCGATCAGGAGTGAGCGGTTGGCAATCCTGTCGGTGCCCAGTTTGACTGTAAGCGAGCCGATATGGAGCCAGATGCCAAGCTCCTCGGCAAGGGCGCGAAAGCGGGCAAGCGCCGGGCAGCTCTCCTCGGGCGCGATCATCTCGAGGAGTTTTGTGCGGCGCAGCTCCATGGCGTTCGTCGTCTCTGGTGTCAGCACATAGTGCGCACCGCCGGCCGCCGCCTCGCGAATGCCTTCGATCGCCGCCGCCACACTCGGGGCCACGGTGCGTGCCGAGCGAAGCTGGACGAGCGCAACACGAAACGTGGCGCTCTCCGCCTCCTCGGCCCTCCCATCTCGCCGCTCGGCACGATTGCCATAGGCGTCATCGGTCATCGTCCATTACCTCGGCCAGTGCTCCCTGCCATGCGCCCGTGCGCCTCCCCGCTGCGGCCCAGTGCCCTCACGCCCCTGCCCTCCTGGGCCGGTCGGTGTCTGCTCTTGCACTAACCGGCGAGCAGCTCATCGAGCCGGCCTTCGCGCTCCAATTGATGCAGCTCATCCGAGCCCCCGACGTGGAGATCGCCGATCCAGATTTGCGGAACCGTATTGGCGCCGTTGGCCTCGCGCTGCATCTCGGCGCGGCGGGCGGGGTCGAACGTGACGTCGATCTCTTCGAATGCGACGCCTTTTCGCTTCAAGAGGCTCTTGGCCATATAACAATAGGGGCACAAGAGCGTTGTGAATATGCGCACCTTCGCCTTGGCCATCCTGCGATCCTCTGGGCTCCGGGTCATTGCGGTGCCGCAAATCGCCGCAAGCGCGATGAGCGAGCTATCTGGTGCAAAGGTAAGGGTGATTCGCGCGCGCTTCAATGTCGGAAAGGGGCCGCCCTGCCCCAAGGGAAGAGCCCCAGAGTCCAAAGGACGCCCTCGGGGGCCGGACGGCAGGACGTTCAGGCAAGGAAGCGCGCCATGTCGATGACACGCGCCAGCGCCAAGACGTCGACACCCGAAGCACCCGCCCCCTTGAGCGCTTGCGCGCAAGCCTCAACGGTGGCGCCCGTCGTGATGACATCATCGACGAGGAGGACGCGCCGCCCGGCAATGAGCCGCTTGCCGCGCTCATGCACACGAAAGGCGCCGGCGACATTGAGCCGCCGCTCCTCGGCGCTCAAGCCCACCTGGCTGCGGGTAGCGCGGATGCGCTCGAGTATGATCGGCTCGTGGGGGATGCCCGTCTCGCGGGCAAGTGCGCCGGCCAGAAGGGCGGCCTGATTGAAGCGGCGGCGAAAGAGGCGGCCGCGGCTGAGCGGCACCGGAAGGATGAGCGCAGCGCCTTCGATAAGCTCGCTCCCGGCGTGTGCGAGCCAGCGACCGAACAGCCGCACGCCCTCGTGGCTGTCGGCATACTTGAGCCGGTGGATGAGCGCCCGCATGGCGCCGTCGTAGGTGGCGACGGCGCGGGCCCGATCGTAGACGGGCGGGCGAAGGAGCGCGGCGGTCGAGACGGCGTCGGGCCCGAGCTCATAGGGCAGCGGGATGCCCAAGCGATCACAAACAGGCGGGCGGATGAAGCAGATGTCTCCCCAGCAGTCGGCGCAAAGCGTGTCGTGATCGGCAAGCCGCGTCCGGCAGGCGAGACAGAGCGGTGGCAGCAAGAAATCGCCGACCCGCCGCAGGGCCATCCTCAGAACACGATCGAGGTGGTTCGTCGGCCTGCTGGCCGCTCCAGGTGTGCGATCGCTGACTCTGGCACGCAAGCGCCCGCGGCGCGATTTTGCACCTCTCGACACCTCGATGCGCTCAACGGCCATGGCCAAACCACAAGGATGCAATCATGCGCCTTTTCGGCCTCTGGCCTCTCACCCGGCTCACTCGCCTCATCCGCCTCCCATCCCTTTCAGCCTCTCATGCGACTCATCTCATCCCTCTCGCGCCTCTCGCGGCACTCACCTCTCTCACGCCTCTCGTACGGCTCACCCCACGCCCCCGTCACTCCTCGAGCACGATCATGTCGGCGGCGGCCCAGGATACCCAGACCGCATCGCCCACATTCAGGCTTTCTGCCGTATCCCGTGTTGTGTTTTGAATGTTGACGTTGAGCTCAAGGCCCTTTTCGGTGCGCACATACATGTGGCTGGTATCACCATAATAGGCCCAGTTGATCACCCGCGCCGCCACCGCAAGCCGGGCGCGGCCATCGCCATCGGGCGGGGCGGTCGATATGGTGAGCTTTTCGGGGCGCACCGCAAGCGCGATCGCAGCGCCTTCCCGGGGCCCCGCCTTTTCGTGGGGCACCTCGAGGGCACCCAGCTCTCCCACCTCGACCGCCAGGGTGCGACCGTTTGCGCCGAGCACACGAGACTCGAAAAGGTTCACTTTCCCGATGAACTCGGCGACGAAGCGCGAAGCGGGGCTCTCATAGAGGACATCCGGGGTGGCCGTCTGGCAGACGCGGCCCTCGTTCATGACCGCGATCCGGTCGGCCATGGACAACGCCTCATCCTGGTCGTGGGTGACAATGATGAAGGTGATCCCCACCTGCTGCTGGAGATTGGCGAGCTCGAGGCGCATCTGCTCGCGCAGCTTGGCATCGAGCGCCGACAGCGGCTCATCGAGCAGCAACACCTTCGGCCGCTTGACGAGGGCGCGGGCGAGCGCCACCCGCTGGCGCTGGCCGCCCGAAAGCTGATGGGGCTTGCGGCCGGCGAGCCCGGCAAGCTGGACAATCTCGAGCGCTTCATCAACCCGCCGGCTGACCTCGGCGCGTGGTGTCCCTGTCACCCGCAGGCCATAGGCGACATTCTGCGCCACCGTCATATGGGGAAAGACGGCATAGGACTGGAACACCATGTTGACCGGGCGCCGGTTGGGCGGAATGCCGGCCATATCCTCGCCGTCGATGATCACGGCGCCGTCGTCGGGATGCTCGAGCCCCGCAATGATCCGCAGGAGCGTGGTCTTGCCGCAGCCGGAGGGGCCGAGGAGCGCAAAAAACTCGTTTCTCGGAATACCGAACGAGACATCGTCGACCGCCAGCACCGAGCCGAAGCGCTTGCTCACCCCTTGGACCGAGACAATGTCGTTGCTCATCGTGGTGTCTTGCATCGTGTTTGGCGTTTGGCGCTCTGCTTGAGGCCTTGCCCCTCGCCTCGCCCCTGGCGTCGTCGCGGGCGCCGTCGCGGGCGTCGTCGCCGGCGTTGTCCTTGGCGTCGTCGTTAGCGTTGTCGTTCCCGCGGCTGCCTCAAGCCGCCTCAGCCCACTCTAGGCCGGCAAGACCTGCTTCAGTTCCTCGCAGGATTCTGGAAGCGCACGGCAAGAATGGTTGTCAAGACCGTGATCAAGATGAGGACCGTCGAGGCCGCATTGACCTCGGGTGTTACGGAGAAGCGCACCATGGAGTACACCTTGACCGGAAATGTCACCGTATTGGGCCCCGAGGTGAAGAAGGTGACCACGAAGTCGTCGAGCGAGAGGGTGAAGGCGAGCAGGGCCCCGGCGATGAGCCCCGGCTTCATGTAGGGCAAAATGACATGGCGGAAGGTCTGCCATTCACTTGCGCCGAGATCGCGCGAGGCCTCCTCGAGCTCGCGATTGAAGCCCGCCAGGCGGGCGCGCACGACAATTGAGACAAAGGGAAAGGAAAACGCGATATGTGCAATCGTGATGGCCGATAAATTGAGCGGCCATGGCATGTGCGCAGGCCAGCCGATGCGGGCGAAGAAGACCAGCATCGCAACGCCCAAGCAAATGTCGGGAATGACGATGGGAAGCGCCATGAACCCCTCGTAAGCCGCCTTGCCCGGAAAACGGAAGCGCCACAGGAGCAGCGCCACCATGGCGCCGATGATGGTGCTCACGATGGTGCTGACGACGGCAATGGTGAGCGAGTTGGTGAACGCCTCAAAGAGGCCGTCGTTGTGCCAGGCCTTGACATAGTACTTGGTGGTGAAGCCGCGCCAGACGATATTGCGCCGCGAATCGTTGAAGCTGAAGACCATCAGCGTGACGATCGGCATGTAAATGAGAATGAATGTGAGGGCGACCACGATCCTGAGCCAGAGGCGGCGGCCGTAGTCGAGCGGGCCAAGGGGCGCGCGGCGTGAGCGGCCGGGCCGCCATCGCGCGAGGCCAGCGAAGCTCCGCGCCATTGCATGTACCTGTGCCCCCTTGCGTGTCATGCGCAATTACACCTCCATGGCCGATTTGCGCCCGGCGAAGAGTGCACGCAGCGCCAGCGCGCCGAAGGTCGCATACATGAGCAGGAACGAGAGCGCCGCCCCGAAGGGCCAGTCGTTCGCCGCCTTAAACTGCCGGGCGATGACATTGCCCACCATCTGCGCGTTGGTGCCGCCCAGAAGATCGGGAATGAGGAACGAGCCCATAGCGGGAATGAAAACCAGGATGATGCCGGAGACGATCCCCGGCATGGTCAGCGGCACCGTGACCGAGAAAAAGGTGCGCACTTGCGAGGCGCCAAGATCGAGGCTTGCTTCGAGATAGCTCTTGTCGAGCCGCTCGATGGTGGCATAGAGGGGCAACACCATGAACGGCATAAAGACATAGGTGATGCCGGCGATGACGGCGAAGTTGTTGTAGAGAAGCTCGAGCGGCACGAAGGGGCCGAAGAGCCGATCGAGCCAGAAGGTGTTCCAGAGCCATTCGAGTGTGAAATTGACATAGCCTCGGGTGCGGAAGACGGCAATGAGGGCATAGGTGCGGATCAGCATGTTGATCCAGAACGGCATGATGACGAGAAGAAGCAGAATGGGCTTTGCGCGCGGGCTGGCAAAAGCCACGAGAAAGGCGACCGGATAGGCGAGAACGATACAGAGCGCCGTCACCAGCGCCGAGATCCAGAGCGATTTCCAGATGATTTTGAAATAGACGGGCTGAAAGGCGGCCTTGTACTGGCTAAGCGTCCAGGTGATCTCGATATCGAGCAGCCCTCTCTTTTCGCCAAAGCTCATCACCCAGACGAAAGCGAGCGGCACCAGAAAAAAGACGACAAGCCAGACGCTGCCGGGCAGCGCCAAGATCCAGAATACGAGCGGGTGTTTGCGCCAGCTCTCCACTCTACTCTCCACCACTCTCCACTGTAGCCACCTTGGTTTGTCGGCCGAGCCCTCCGGCGCTATCGTGAGCAGGCGTCGAGGCGCTTGTCTATAGCACGACAGGACTATGGCCGCCGGCGGGCTCGGTCCATTGGCTCGTCGGGGATAAGAAGCACCATCTCGCTTCCTCCGTTTTCCGCTCCGGGCGCGCTGCCCCCTTCCATTCCCGCGCCCATATCTGCGCCTGTTCGCCCACCGCAGTCCTCCACGGTCAGACGTTGACCAGACCATGTTCAAGGCGGCGCGTCTTGGCAAACTCAAGTCGCCATTCTCCGCCCGATATGCATCCCCCCTTGGTGTCGGCAAGCTCCTAAGCCTGAGACAAATCATCCTGCGGCAAGCCTCCCCCAAGTTGTCGACACAACGCACGGGACCTATTAATAGGGAAGGGAGCGGCCCACTTACCACGTGCGCTCCCTTCTCCCCACGCCTTGGTGGAGGAGGCCCGAAGGATTGAATGGGGAGGACCACCAAAGGCTCGGTGAGGGAGCTCCGATGGCGCGGTGGGGGAGGACCGATGGCACGGTGGAGAGGACCGATGGCTCGAGGGGGGAGGACCGAAGGCTTGAAGAGGAAGGTCTAAGAGCTCGAAGAGGGTGAGCGGGCGTGTGGTATCGGGCCGTCAGACCCAGCCACTGCTTGATACGAGACTGTCGATCGTCGCGCTTGGGCAAAGACCGCGTGAGGAGAGCGTTGAGGGCGGAGGAGAGGGAATCGGAAACGACGCTGTCTGGGCTTTGAAAAGGGGATTGGGAAGGAGGACGAACCCGCACAAAGAGCTGTTTCGCAAAGGAGATGGTTTTCGGCCCTTGAGTCGAGTTGTGCAGCAAATCCATTGGGGCATTTTGGCCACAGCCGGAAGAAAATCGCCGATTTTGCTTCCCTAAAGGCTCCAAACCCCTGTTTTTCAAGCGATTTAAGGAAGATTGGCTGTGGAAAATTAATCGCGAGTGCGGCACACTTCGGCCGGTCGAATCAAGATCAAGAGGAGGTTGAAATGCAACAGCGAAAAGGTACTCGTGGGCGCCCGAAAGGTTCGGGCATCGACGACAGCAAGACATTGGCAAAGATGGCGGCAATCATCGCCGCCGATCCGTCAGTCAAGCGCACGACGGCGATCAAGCGTATCGGCATCACCAATCCGTCGACGATTCGCCGCTTGCGCGACAAGTTTGCCGCCCAGGCCAACATCTTGCTCAAGGAAGCCAAGTCAAAGGTTCGCAAGACGGCCAAGAGCAATGGTGTTGCCGGTGCGGTGAAGACCAAGGCTGGTACAGCCAAGAAGGCGACGGCCAAGAAGGCGACGACCAAAAAGGCCACCGCCAAGAAGACCGCGGCCAAAAAGACCACCGCGAAAAAGGCTGCTCCGAAAAAGAGCGTGAAGAAGGCGACGGCCAAATCGGCAGGCGCGAAGAAGGCAACCGCCAAGAAGGCGAGCACCAAGAAGACGGCCGCCAAGAAGGCAACCGCCAAAAAGTCGAGCGCCAAGAAAGCCGCCAAGACCGTTGCCAAGAAGAC